>DATGWP010000181.1:0-70614 GCA_035299425.1 Chitinophagales bacterium
CCCGCATCGGTTACCGCATCGCGGTAGTAATAGGTGCCCGCGGCTGTAATACCGCTTACCGTTAAACTGGTAGTAGTGTTACCGGTGTAGGTGGCGCCCGCAGGGGTGCCGGCTGCTACGCTGGCATAAGGGCCACCTATAGCAGTAGCATACTGCCACTGGTGCGTTACACTTACACCATTGGTTACCGTTACCGGCATGGCAAAGCTGCCGCCCGTACATATAGTACCATTGGCTGCGGTGCTTACCGTGGTCTGCGGCCGTACCGTAAAGGCGGCCGGTGCCGAGAACGGGTCGTTACAGCCCGAACCCGCATCGGTTACCGCATTGCGGTAATAATACGTGCCTGCAGCTGTGATGCCGCTTACCGTTAAACTACTGGCGGTAGCGCCGGTATATACAGCACCCGCAGGAGTGCCATCGGCTACCGAGGTATAGGTACCCGCCAGGGCCGTGGCGTACTGCCACTGGTAGGTAGGTGATACTCCATTG
Source organism: Chitinophagales bacterium (assembly GCA_035299425.1). GTDB lineage: Bacteria > Bacteroidota > Bacteroidia > Chitinophagales > LD1 > Bog-950. The sequence continues at coordinate 493 of DATGWP010000181.1, forward strand.
CTGGCAGCGGCACTCATAGTGCCTGAACCACCCACACATATCGTTTGCGCTGTAGGGGCAGCTACCGTAGGTTGTGCCCGCACCGTTAAGCTGGCCGGTGCCGAGAATGGGTCGGTACAACCGCTACCCGCATCGGTTACGGCTAACCGGTAATAATAGGTGCCCGCAGCCGTAATACCACTTACCGTAAGGCCGGTGGTAGTGTTGCCGCTGTATACCGCACCGGCTGGTGTGCCGGGTGCTACCGAGCTGTATGTACCGGCTATTGCCGTAGCGTATTGCCACTGGTAAGTAGGTGTAGTACCATTGCTGGTAGGTGCGCTAAAGCTGGCCGTGCCGCTGGTAACACACATAGAGGTATTGGTAGGTGCCGTAACCGTAGGCTGCGCGCGTACTGCTAAGGTGGTGGGACCCGAGAACGGATCGTTACAGTTGTTACCCGCATCGGTTACCGCATCGCGGTAGTAATAGGTGCCCGCTGCGGTGATACCGCTTACCGTTAAGCTGGTAGTGGTGTTACCCGTGTAGGTAGCGCCAGTAGGTGTACCGTTTACCACGCTTGCATAAGGGCCGCCTATAGCAGTAGCATACTGCCACTGGTGGGTTACACTTACACCGTTGGTTACCGTAACCGGCATGGCAAAGCTGCCACCCGTGCATATAGTGCCGTTGGCCGCGGTGCTTACCGTGGTTTGCGCCCGCACCGTATAGGTAGCCGGTGCCGAGAACGGATCGTTACAGCCCGCCCCCGCATCGGTTACAGCATTGCGGTAATAATAAGTACCCGCAGCGGTAATACCGCTTACGGTTAAGTTGTTGGTTGTATTGCCGCTATAGGTAGCGCCTGCCGGTGTACCATCAGCCACACTGGTATAGGTACCTGCCAGAGCCGTGGCATACTGCCACTGATAGGTAGGCGTAATACCATTGCTGGAGGTAGCGGTTAAACTTAATGAGCCACCCACACAACCGGTAAAGGTAGCAGGGCTGGCAGCCGTGATAGTAGGTTGTGTAACTACCGTAACGGTAGTAGGGCTAGAGAACGGATCGGCACAGTTATTACCTGCATCTAAAATGGCATCGCGGTAATAATAAGTGCCCAGCGCCGTAATACCGCTTACTGTAAGTGTGGCCGTAGTGGCGCCCGAGTAGGTTGCACCGGTAGGTGTGCCCGCTGCTACCGAGGCATACGTACCGGCAAGTGATGTAGCATATTGCCACTGGTGGGTGGGTGTTCCGCCATTGGTTACCGTTACCGGTAAATTAACTGCCCCCCCTGCACAAACCGAAACATCGGGAGCGGGTGTTACAGTAGGTTGAGTACTGATAGTTAAACTGGCCGGCGCCGAGAAGGGGTCGGAGCAGCCGGTGCCCCCGTCGGTAACTGCTAACCGGTAATAATAAGTACCGGTAGCTGATATACCGCTTACACTTAAGGTAGCAGTGGTATTGCCGGTATAAACCGCACCAGCCGGTGTACCATCTACCACGCTGGCGTAGGTACCTGTTAGGGTAGAAGCATATTGCCACTGCCCTGTAGGCGAAATACCATTGCTGATATTACTTGTAAAAGAACTACTACCCCCCAGGCATATAGCCTGGTTAGCCGGTGCGCTTGCTGTAGGCTGCGCCCTTACGGTAAGCGTAGTGGGGCCCGAAAAAGGATCGTTACAACCATCGCCCGCATCGGTAATGGCATCGCGGTAATAATAAGTGCCGGCTGCGGTGATACCGCTTACCGTTAAGCTGTTGGTAGTGTTGCCGCTATAGGTAGCGCCTGCAGGTACGCCCGGTGCTACAGATGTATACGTGCCGGCCAGGGCTGTGGCATATTGCCACTGGTGGGTTATGCTAATACCATTGCTGGCAGAAACTGCCATATTGAAACTGGAGCCGGTACAAATAGTGCCATTAGCTGCCGTAGTTACCGAAGGTTGCGTAACTACAGTAAGTGTGGCCGCCGTACTTGTAACAGATGGAGTGCAGGTACCGCTTACTACTGCCCGGTATTGGTATCCGCTATTGCCTGCAACTATACCGCTTAAGCCCAGTGTACTGGTGGTCCAGTTGGCATAAGTGGGGTTAGTGCCTGCAGCAGTTATATTAGCAAATGTAGTACCGCCATCGGTACTTACCTGCCAGGCATAAGCTACACCCGTACCGGCACCCGCCACCGTAAAGGTGGTACCGCCTGCCGCACAGGCCGATTTATTGGTAGGGTTGGTAGTTATACTTGGCAATGCCTGTATAGTAAGAGTTATATTAAGTGTAGCTGTACAGGCATTGCTATTGGTAATAGTCATTACACCGGTATAGGTACCGGCAGCCAGGCCTGCGGGCACGCTAATAGTTACTGTACCGCTGCCCGATGAAAATGCAAGGGAAGTAGTGCCTACATCAGTAAGACCGCTGGCCCAGTTAATACTATAAGATGTGGGGCTGTTGGTTGTGGCGGTATAGGGTAATGTAGTAGTTTGCGATGAAGCACTGTAACATACAGGCGCCACTGTACCTGTACTTGTAATGGTAGGCTTGGCCAGGCGGTAATAAAGCAGGGCCGATGTATTAATCCAGTTAGAACTACGCCCTGTTCTTACTTCCAGCCTATCGCAACCTGTACAACTCTGCAATGCAGTAAACGTACCCGGTGCACTGTTGGCATAGTTAATATTTGTCCAGGCGGTAGCTGGTGTTCCGCTACTGGTAGTAAACCTGGCTGTTACACAGTTAATAGGGGCTCCCTGCGTATTGTAATATAATTCGTAATTGGTACTGCCTGTAAAACCCGGTATAGTTTGAAAAGAACCTGCACCCACACCATTGGTAGTTTGGTTTTGGTTGCTACAACTGGGTGCCGTGGGTAGCGAGGGTGTCCCATCGCCACCATTTGGCGCAGCACCAAGCGTACATTGTGCATTTGCCTGAAAATAAAACGCCGTAACCAGTAGAACGAGTAGGGCTTTTTTCATATATAACTAATTAAATGAGTGGGGTGATAATGTTAATTTAAACTTCAACTACTATCAAATAATTCTTTTTAACAACAAAATATACGGCTTTTTAAAAAAAACGCAACAAAATACGGTCGCCAAATGTTAAATACAATAAAAAACTGGTTGTCAACAATAATCAATCCATATTTATTGCTATCGCTTTATTCCCAGCCTAAGCAGCTTTTTAGCTATTCCAGAAGCTACCCTGCCGTATATGGTAATATACAATATCTGTATAAATTTTCAGACAGCTCTATTCTTCTTTATACCTGGTCTTAGAGTGCCAGTTGCTCCAATTCTTTTCGCTTATTCAAAATACCTATACTTGCGAAAGCTACGAAATAAATGAAAAAGCCCAAAACGCCAGTTGCCAAACCCAGTGCCCCACAGGCAAGCAATTATTTCTATTGGCTTTTGTTTGCTATTCCTTTTCTGCTATATGCGCGCACTATCGGCTTTGGCTTTGTGTACCACGATGATGATGTAATGATACTTGACGGCGCCGCCGCATTGCAACGTTTTAATATTAAAGAGCTTTTTACCACCGATGCCTGGTTACAGCCTGCGCATATAGAGCTATACCGCCCATGGCAATCGTTTACCTATGCTATAGATTACGCCCTGGGCAATGGCAGCCCCGGCATTTTCCATTTTCATAACCTTATAGTTTTCTGCTTTTGTATTCTTCTGTTTTACCGGCTATTGCTGGACTTAAAAATTGAACCGGTATATGCATTTGGGGCTGCAGCTTTATACAGCATCCACTTTACGTTATTTCATGTAGTATGCTGGATACCTGCCCGGGGCGACCTTTACTTATGCCTTTTTTCGCTGGCCACTATCTTATTATGGTTAAAATATAATGAAAAAAAAGATGTGCGGCTACTGGCTGCGCTACCCCTGCTATACCTGCTTACCCTGTTTGCCAAAGAGAGCGGCGTAGTATTACCGGTTTTGTTATTCAGTCTCCAGTTTTTGTATTACCGTACTTCGCTGCAAAAGATGCAGGGTTGGCTTCCCTATTTACTGTTTATACCAGTGTTGGCCATTTACTTATACCTGCAAAAACAATCTGTTGCCTCGGGAAGCAATTTTTTAAGCATAGGGGCCTTGCTATATAACCTACCGGTATTACCCGAAGAGATAGCTAAATTTTTTGTGCCCTTTTTCAGTTCGGTGTTGCCCTCTTTTACTACCCTGGCTACCGTTACCGGCCTGGTGGCTATAGCCGGTATTGCAGCAGCGCTGTATTACCAGCGCAAAGTAATAATGTGGCCGCTGGTGCTTACGGGATTGGTTTTCTTTTTAGTGCCGCTGCTGCCCTCGTTGCTATACAAGCCAAAATTTACCTTGTTTACCTACGATTATTTAGACCACCGTATGTTTTTTCCCTATGCGGGTTTATTGCTGGTGTGCCTGGCGCTGCTACTACCGGTATTGCCCCGGTTAGATGTTAAGAGGTGGGCCGTTTACCCCGCACTGGCCATTGCAGCTTGCTCGTTTTATTTATCGGGCGCTTATCAAAATGGCATTGCCTATTACCAGAACGCCACCGCCACCAACCCACAAAGCGGGCTGGCATGGCTTAACTATTCGCGTGTGCTGGATATGGAAAAACGGTATCCCGAAACGCTGGAAACGCTCAACCACCTGATACAACTTTACCCAGATAGTGTTTCCTTTCAATTGCGCAAAGCGGCGGTGTATATAGAGACCAAAGACTTTAACAACATGATGCGCGAATGCCGCCGGTTAATTAGCACCTACCCCACCTTTGCCGAGCCGTATTATTACCTGGCAGGCTATTATAATGATATAGGCCAAACGGATAGCGCCTACAATGTAATAACTGCTGCAATACAGGCAGATAGCAGTAACCCTATGTCGTATTTAAAACGCAGCTCGCTGCTTATTAAAACCAAACAATACCGGGCTGCGCTGGACGATATGGGCAAAAGTATTGCCCTAAACCCTAACATGGCGCAAGCCTACTTTGAACGCGGTAACCTGTATGGCGGCATGGGTCTGTACATGGAAGCCCTGGATGACTTTAAAAAATATGTTGAGCTGTTGCCTAACAATCCACTAGGGTTGTTTTACCGCGGGCAGGCCTACTATTTTGCAGGCTTAAAAGAAGAAGGGTGTATGGATCTTAAAAATGCCGCCATGCAGGGCGTAGCCGAAGCCAAAACCAAGGCAGAAGCCTTGTGCAGATAGGGTTTACTCAGTAGTTACTTTCTTATATACTATTGCCGATATGCGGGCAATAACCGATTGCATTTTCACAAAATCTTTACCCCTTGTCATTACACATAGCAGGTATGGCTTGCCACCGGCATATACAATACCACAATCGTGCAGTTGCTTAGTGTCGGCATCTTCGTAAGCGCGCTCGCCAAATTTGTGGGATATAAGTGTACCGGCAGGCACACCAGCCAGCAATCCTTTATCAAATCGTGTTTTGCTTAATATAAGCAATGCCTTTTCCGACATTTCGCTACTAAGGTATGTAGCGTTATACAATATGCGGAAAAAGGTGGAGTAATCGCGCACAGGCATAAAATCTGAAAGCGCACGCTCACCGGGTATAATCACTCCCAGGTCGGTCAATGTCCGGTCATATTTATCTACTCCTATTGCATTTACCAGCAAATCTTTTGCACCATTATCCGAAAACTCAATCATGCGTTGCAGCAGGTCTGCCACGGTGTACGAGCCGCCCGGCTTTATCAATTCGCCATCTACTATATTCTGCCCTATATTCTTATCCTGCAGGGCACCTGTAAAAGTCAGCTTTTGATTTAGCAGTTCCTTATTTGCTTCTGCCTCTTTAAGCACAGCTATTAGCACAGGCACCTTGAGCAAACTAGCAGGCGAATAATTTTCGCGCTCGTTAATACCCATCCAGGGGCCGTTGTTAAGGTCGCGAAAATAAACCGATACATGTGACACTTTATTAGCTGCCTGCTCGGCAGCAATATAGTTGCGCACCTCTTTCTCCATTTCGAATACGGTAACATTAGAGGTAGATGTAAAAGCATCGCACTCCAGCAGCGGATTAATAAACCGGTAACCGCCGCTGCGGGTTTCGGTCATGCTGGCGGGCTCTGGCTTATTGCTATTGCTGCTCGCAGGCCCCGGGGCAGCAAACTGCCTACCCACAAAAAAGCCAATACCTATGGCTATTAAAACGGAAGCCGCAAAAATTACTATGTACCTGGTTGACAACAATTTCATGGGTTGAAATGGACTGTAAGATTAATGAACTTTTTGGTACGCCGGCAAACTTCTTACAACTTCTAACATTAATTTAAGCTACCTAAAAACGTTTATTCCCACTTAGCTATCAAATCGGGATGGGTGAATACATAAGGTATATGCTCATGCATCCGTTTCTGCAGTTGAAGAATTTGCCGGTACGACTTTTCGGCTATGGCATAATTACGCGTATCGTTAATGGCCTGGTAATGCCGCAAGGTATAATCCAGTATTACATACAGGTCCATCACTTTATTGGCGGCTGCGGGGTCGTACTCGGTACAGGGCAGGGTGTGCCATTTAAACGGCAGTTTTGCAAAACTCTCTACCACTTCTCCCCTCTCGTAGGCCATTAAATAACCCGATACATAAGGCGGCACGGTAATAAGTTTGCTTTCTACATAATATACATAGGCGCTGGCGTCAAACAATAATTTGCCATGTTGTGCGCGGCATACGGTACTTATTTTAGCCAGCACATTTTTAAAGGCAGCCAATAGTTGGGGGTTATCGATATTACAACCGGTGTTATATAACTGTTCGGGGTGTGCCCTGCCAAGTTCGGCAATGTAAGCTTCGTATTCCGGTTGTATCTGCGCATAAAAAGCAGGATACATTACCTTAAGGGCAGTATACTCGGTAAATTTCACATCGTAAAACAACACCGTTAAATCAGGCCTGAAATTTTCGGTAAGCCGGTAATAATTATACTGCGATATCAGGGTCCAGTCAGATACAAACACCACACTGTTTAGCGGTGCCGATTCACTCAGCATTTGCATCTGGCTTTTGCTCAGGTCAAACTGCCTTTTATCTGCCAGTGGAAAATTCCAGGAAAGTTGTATGATAACAAAAAGCCCGCCCAATAGTAAGGCAAGCTTGCCCCAGCGCAGTACATACACTATACCTATAGGTATAAGCAAGGCCAGCAGGTAATAAGGCAGCAGCATATAAGCATCACTATCGCCCGATTGATTCAACCTCAACTGGTATACCTGCAAGGCTAAAAAATAACCGGTGGCTATGCCCAAAAACCTGAACCACTTTTGGCGGTATATCTCTATTGCACCAAATACCATAAACGCAATAAAAAAACCAAACTGGTGCAAAAACACCCAGGCGAAATATGGCAACCGCATACCCACTATACCGTCTACCTGCTCCATGGTTTGCTTTGCCCAGGCCTGGCCGGTAAGGTGCGCAAATAAGCGGCCGACGGTATCGGGGCGGCCAAATTTAAAAGGCTTATCAAGCCCGGCGCTATACATTAACCAGGCATAGAAAAAGATAGTGACCCCAGCTGCAATACCGGCAAACCACCACGCCTGTTTCGATTTAAAAAACGTAAACAAATTATGCTGTACCGGTGCCTGCTTATTTTTCTTTTTACCGGTATCGGCCACCGGTGCAGGCGCGGCAAATAAATCGGCACCGGCAAACAGCACAAGAAAAGGCAGAAAAAACAGAATGGTTAAGTGGTGGTTGGCCAGGCCCAGTGCCACACCTATGGCCGTGAGCACCAGATAGTTTACAGACCGGTACCTGTTATACTGTACCGCGCCAAACAACATTAAAGCAAAGCACAACAGGTGAAAGCCATATACCTCTATGTTATTACTCCACTGCCACGCCGTGTAACCGTACGAAAAACCTATAGCCGTAACTACCCCAATAATACGGTGGTATAAAACAGGTATATCGGTATACAACCGGGCCGTTAACCGGCTGCTGGTAAAATATAACAGCACACCGGCCCCTGCCACCGACACTACCGAAAACAACTGGATGCTGAAAAAATGTGAAGCCCCCAACAGCGATACCAACCAGGCCCATATGCCGCCAAGCATAACATAAGAAGGAAACCCCGGCCCATGCGCTACCGAACCTATTTTAGTTACCAATGCAAACTCGGCTGCATCGGCAAAACCAAGCGATTGTGAGCGGGTGAATAAATAGACCGCGCATGCCAATAAAAAACACACTAATGCTGCTGCTGCATCTGCTAACTTTTCTCTCTTCATACCAGCTTAATTAGTTTCACGGGGTTGTTGGGCTAAATTAAAATTTAATTCACATGTTGCCCGAGTGCCGCAAGACTCTATGCAAATCTTAATAATTGGCAAAACGCGCGGTCAACAAGTGCTTTGCATTATTATAGCTATATTTGCACCGTTTTTATGGTAAAAATAGGACATATAGAACTGCCAGACATGCCTTTGCTTTTGGCACCTATGGAAGACGTGAGCGACCCTCCGTTCCGCCATTTGTGCAAAAGGTATGGGGCCGACATGCTTTATACTGAGTTTATAAGCTCAGACGGACTGATACGCGATGCCGATAAGAGCATGAAAAAGCTGGACATATTTGACGATGAGCGCCCGGTAGGTATACAGATATTTGGCGGCGAAGAAGATGCTATGGTACGCAGTGCGGCTATAGTTGAAGCGGCCAAACCTGAGGTATTGGATATCAACTACGGTTGCCCGGTTAAAAATGTAGTATGCCGCAATGCCGGTTCGGGCATATTGCGCGATATAGATAAAATGGTGGCCCTTACCGCCGCTATTGTAAAAGGTACCAACCTGCCGGTTACTGTAAAAACCCGCTTAGGCTGGGATGATAGTACCATACGCATAGTAGAAGTAGCCGAGCGCCTGCAGGATGTGGGTATAAAAGCCATATCTATACACTGCCGCACCAAACACCAGATGTATAACGGCAGTGCCCGCTGGGAGTGGATAGAAAAAGTAAAAAACAACCCGCGCTTACATATCCCTGTGTTTGGCAATGGCGATATAAATACACCTGAAAAGGCGGTAGATATGATGAAAAAATATGGCGCAGATGGTGCTATGATTGGCCGCGCATCTATAGGCCATCCGTTCATCTTCCGCGAGATAAAACACTACATGGCTACCGGTACCCACCACGCACCGCCTACACTGGCCGAACGCCTGGATGCTGCCCGTACGCACCTGCTTAAAAGCATACAATGGAAGGGCGAAAAGGTGGGCATATTTGAAATGCGCCGCCACTACGGCCCTTACTTTGCAGGCCTGCCGCATATCAAACCTTTCCGCTCGCGGCTGGTTACTGCGCCCAACACGCAGGATATACTGGATATACTTTTAGAAATAGAAGAGCACTACAGCAAAGAAGAAAACCTGGTATACACACCGGTAAAACTGAGCGACTACGCCGGTTTTGATGCCTGACAGCCTGCCCACGCCATATCCGGCGCAATAAAGTAATGTAGCACGCAACCTACATGTTCACAATCGACGTCTTTGTAATATGAACAATGCTTGCAATATTATATTTAACATAGCGTTGTAACCCGTGAACCCAAAACCTACACTATGAAAACACCTATGTACCTAGCGCTGTTTGTTGGCCTGTTACTTATTGCCAGCTGCAGCAAAAAAGAAGAAGACAAAAAGCTTACCTATTTCGACCCATCTACTACCAAGTTAAAATCAGTTACCTATGGTGGCAACAACCAAACGCATAATTATACCTACAATGCATCGGGCCTGCTGGAAAGCATATTGGTAAGCGATGGCAGTAAAACAACTTATAGCTACGATTCGGTATCGGTAACCGAAACCAGCTACACCACAGGCGGCAACATAGCCACCATTAACTATATAGAATTAAATGATTCGGGCCTGGCGGTAAATGCTACAGTAACCGATGGGGGTGGCACAGTAACGGCCCACAAGTTTTACACTTATGATGCCGGTAAACATATAACCACCGAAGAAAACTACACGCCCGCCAATGCACTTACCCAAAGGCTAGAGTATGCCTGGTATGGCAGCTCTAACCTGCTTAACTTTACTATATTCGACTCTACCGGCACCAATGGCGTTTTTACATTCTATCAAACATTTTTTGATGGGCCTACCTCTATAAGCAATACCTGTACGGGGCGCGCTTTTATGGGCATAAGCACCTACGCACTCATCCGCAAATCGGTACGCTACAGCGCCTTGTATGGCGATAATGTAGAAACCTACGACTATGTACTGGATGGCCTGCAGCGTGTATCGCAAAAGAAAACCTTTGACCGCAACGGCGTACTTAAATATACCGATACATACACCTACTATTAACAAATCAGCGCTCTCCTGTTTTTATCATACCTTTATGGCATGAAGAAGTTTTGCGTGATGCTTTTGGCACTGGTACTTTACACCGGTATATACGGGCAGGCTGCATGTGGCAGCGGCCAGGTTAAGGTAGTGGTTAAAATAACACCCGATAATTTTCCGCAGGAAACCACCTGGAGCCTTTACGATGAGTTTACACATACACTTATTGATACCGGCAACGTGCAGGGCGATTCGGCCTGCGTGGATGCCGGGCGCTGCATAAAATTTACCATTTATGATTCTGCCAACGATGGGCTTTGCTGCGGCTATGGCAATGGCAGCTACACCGTTACGCTTGGAGGCAATGTGGTAGCCAGCGGCGCTACCTTTGGCAATAAGCAAACCACTTATTTTAATTGCCCTGCGGGAGCCAACTGCAGCAGCCCAATAGTAGCCGGTATAGATACCTTTACGGCACCTGCACCCGAAACATGGTATACTTTTATGCCCGACTCTACCGGCACTTACATTATAAGCAGCTGCAACCTTGGCAACACATGCGACACTAAATTATATATATACAACTACTGCACCGGCCTGGTACCCACCGAAAGCAACCAGGCTACTATATACTACGATGATGATGGCTGCCAGGCTAATTTTCAGTCGCGCATATCGGGGGTATTTAATGCCGGCACCACTTACTATATACGTATAGGTGATTTTAACACGGCCTGCGCCGGGCAAACCATTACATGGCAGATACAATCGCTGGGGCCGGTGCACGGCTGCACCGATACCACCAGCTGCACCTACAATCCGCTGGCTACGGTAGATGACGGCAGTTGCCTGTATGCCCCTAACCCTTTATGCGCCCAACCCGACCTGGCCATAGATGCCAACGTGCTGGAATCATCGATGTATGTGGCCGATATAAATGCAGGCTCTAACAACTGCTATGTAAGCGAAGGCTGCCTTTCGGGGTATGGCAACAGACGCCTTATCCGCTTCAGCACACATATACGCAACATAGGTAACCAGGATTACTACATAGGCCTTCCCGATACTTCAACCGGCCAGTATGTTTTTGATGCCTGCCACGGCCACTACCATTATGTAGGCTACGCCGAGTATTTGGTGTACGATGCCAACCACCAGCCACTGCAGCAGGGTTTTAAAAACGGATTCTGCGTGCTCGACTTAGAATGCGATGGAGGCGGCATGGCCAAATTCAATTGCAGCAACATGGGTATTACTGCCGGCTGCGGCGATATATACGATGCCGGGCTCGATTGCCAGTGGATAGACATAACGGATATAGACACCGGTAACTACACACTGGTAGTGCGTGTAAACTGGGACCAATCGCCGGATGCACTTGGCCACTACGAAAAAACGTATGCCAACAACTGGGCACAGGTGTGCCTGCACCTTTACTACGACCAGGGTTACAAAGTATTTGAAATACTACCCAACTGTGTGCCTTACACTGATTGCGCCGGCGATACCTTTGGCAATGCGGTAATGGATTGTAATTACGAGTGCAACGGCACCGGTGTGCGGGGCGATGTGAACCTTAGCATGGCAGCAGATACGCTGGACCTTAACATGTATTTAGAAGGTATTAAAGAAGATACCCTTAAGTTTAGCACCTGCAACGACCTTAATGGCGATAGCCTTATTACGGTAACCGATGCAGCGCGCCTCAATGCCTGCCTGCTTAACAATGCCGGCACACACCAGCACCCTGGCAATTACCAAAACACGCACAAGCACTGCGAGTTTCCCAACAACATATACAATCCGTTTGATAGTGTAACTTTCAGCATTGCCGATACAAACCTTGAGCAGCACTACATAGATTTGAGCGTGCACAACCCTACCTGCGAGTTGCTGGCGTACGAACTACAACTGCATGGCCTGGTAGTAGACTCTATTAAAAACCTGGCGCTTGGCAACTACACGCCCGATATACGCGCATCGGCCAGCGGCCACGTTGTAGGCATATCGGCCGATGAGAACTCTCTCTTCAAACAATTAGTACCGTTACACTTTATGCGTGTGTACTTCAGCTCGCTTACCGATACCGTTATCTGTATAGATAAAGTAATAGCCGCAGTAAACGGCAACTACGAAGAAGTATTGGGCAAGCACACAGGCTGCGTGCACATTGCACAACCGGTAGAAGATACCGTGATTATTAGCAGCGCACCGGCCATTACTGCCGATATGCTGAGTGTAATACCTAACCCATCTACCGGTGTATTTCAACTATACCTGCAAGGCAAATCGCTGCAAGGCGCGGCACTTAAAGTAACCGATGCCTTGGGCAAAACAGTTTATCAAAACATCAACACCGGCCTAAGCAACAACACCAGCATAGACCTTACCGAACAACAAAGCGGGGTATATTTACTGCACCTCGATTTGAATGGCGCGAGAGTGAATAAGAGGTTGTTGGTGGTGAGGTAGGGTCCCTAAATCCCCTTCCCGAGGCAAGTTCGGGGTGAAACAAAAAGGGAACTTTAACAGCCAATACCTTTTTTGCATTTTCTTTATTTTTTACCGGTGGTTGAAACCACCGGCAGCCTGATAAGTGGAATATCTTTTTTATTATGGACTAGAAGTCCATTAATTGCTAGCGGACTTCCAGTCCGAAAAACAAAAAAGATGTATTTATTCCTTTTATCAAGGTGCCGTTGATTTTAATCAATGGCTCTTTACCGGTGGTTAAAACCACCGGCAGCCTGATAAGCGGAATATCTATTTTTATAATGGACTAGAAGTCCATAGACGGCCAGTGTAGTTTTTGGCATTTAGCGGACTTCCAGTCCGCAATTAAAAAGTTGCATTTGTTCCTCTTATCAAGATACCGTTGATTTCAATCAACGGGCAAAAAGAAAGCCCGCTAAACCTTATAGCGGGCTTCCTTATTACATAAACTATACTCTTAGCTCTTTACTACCCGTACTATTTTCTTACCGGCTTTGGTCTCCAGCACCACTATATACACACCGCTCGAAAGCTCGTCACCGGTATCCGATTTACCATCCCAGGTTACAGTAACCTCGTTGCCCATACTGGCGTTCAATTCAAAAGTTTTTACAAGCTGGCCCATGGTGTTATATACCTTCAGGGTAGCATCGCCCTCCTCTAAATAAACCTTAATGGTAAGATTGCCTGAGAATGGATTAGGGAAAGCCTTAATACCGGTGTGGTCTTCCAGATCGTCTATTGCGGTAGTGTTGCCGGGGTTGGTTTCATCTTCGCAATTGTCGCAGGCTTTTACAGTATCGCTTGGCTCAAGTGCCAAAAATGCAGTGTAGCGCGAAAGCACCCGGTTGTTGATACTCGAATCCATAATTTCACCTTTCTGCTGCGAGTTAATGTTGGCTATACTCTCCATCGACTCTATAAAGCGGGCAATCCACATTTTTTTGGTAAACGAATCGGCATTGGCAGTAGTCCCGGTGGTCAAATCATGACTTATAGCCGTTCCCTGAAAACTGCCGGCTATGTGAAATTGTAGCGGGGCTGTACCTGTATAGCGCCCTACCCGTATGTAGGGTTTGTTTACAGATAAAACACCCAATGGCGCATTATCATAGCTACCGTAACAAAAACCGTTGGTGGCAGTTAAGTAGCTATCGAACCCATTTACGCTGCCCTGCACCTGTTGCATAAGGTCATCGGCGGTTTCGCTTAATGTACGCGTATAGCTACTGTTATAGTAATAATAATTTTGCAATCGCACAGTTTCGTATATGCCACCGGTAAGGGCAGCTATGTTGCTGTTAAAATAATCGTTACCATAATAATAGGTGCCATTACTCCATACATAGGAAACATTTGCATCCTGAAAATCTACCACGTGCACAGGTATGCGGGTAGGGCCCATAGCAGCAAGCAAATCTGTAATTAACTGGTTGGCGGCACTTATGGTTGAAAAATTATCGGTATTAGAAAACAGTATCATATCACCTTGCCTGCCGGTGCTATTTATAAAACCAATACCTGCATTAATTAGCGATGGCAGGTTACTGTAGGCCGACATAGGGTTTTGCAGGTTAAGCGCATTAAACACCGTATTTATAGTAGCACTATCGCATGGCAGCCAGGTATTACTGTACTGATAAATACTAAGCTGCGAAAACATAAGGTTGAACGAATCGGTAGGCTGGTAGTTATCTAATAGTATTTGCCTTGTTTTTGCCAGCACTGCTGCCGGTGCTGTTGTGCTGTTGCCTTCGTAATCAAACAGAAAAGCTGTTTTGCGTCTTAAATTTATGCCTGCGGCTTGCAGGGGCATCATTACCATTTGATAGTATCCCTGGTTGGGGCCGGTTTGGTATAGCGCGGTGTACATACCGTTCTGCATAGGCGATAGTAAAGAGTAATTAATACCTGTAAGGTTGGTTACATTAGATGAAGGAATTACCGCACGGGTAAACTGCTGGCCCTGTACCGGTTGAAAAACCGTGCCGGGCACCTCGGTGATTACCGGTGCCGACCAATCGGAATCGGTATAAGAAAGCACCTCAACATGCGGGGCCTGTGCCGATGCTTTTAAAATATTAAGCGGCAGCGGGCACGATGCCCGTCCATTGCTCCAGCTGGCAGGCACCATATAGGTAATTTTTACTTTTCGTTTCTCGTTTTTATCTACCGGAAACACCCGTAGCTCGTATTGGGTGTTGCTGTTCTTATATAATATAGAGGGGTCTTTGCGCCTGTTTACTATGCCCTCGTATATCATTTGTGCGCGGCCCCTGTCTATAATAGATGCCTGCACTATCTGGTTACCCACCCATAGCCACGAATCGTTTACAAACGACCCCTCGGGCAGATCGAAAAAAAGCTGCATCTCGAATGTATCTGGATTGTAGTAGTTGTAATTTGAAATGTTGGGGCCTGCCGAAAAAGTGAGATACAGCCCACATTCAAAATAAGCCCCTTTGGGTTTAATAGATACTACAGCTGTATCTAACTTACTTTGAAAACTGACCCAGGTTCTTTGAGGGTCCTGCATGCGTAATGTGGTGTAGGCCTGGGCGGTATAGGCATATATACCTGCTAATAGTGTAAACAATAAATAACGTTTCATAAGTTTGGAATTTTGGTTTAGTAATAGTGTTCGTTTGCCAAACCAAGGTAAATTCTTATGTTATAAAAAACGATTATCTATTGTCATGGTTTTGTCATTTTTTTAATACCTAAGCACAAACGCATGTTTCTTAACGTATTACACCAGTAACCAAAATGGTCACTCTATCAATTGCTGTTAGTTTAAAAACCAATAGTCAATCAATGGCTCTTTTCCGGCGGTTGAAACCACCGGCAGCCTGATAAGCGGAATATTTTTTTTTTGATGGACTGGAAGTCCATTAATGCAAGCGGACTTCCAGTCCGCAAATAAAAAAGATGCATTTGTTCCTTTTATCAAGGTGCCGTTGATTTCAATCAATGGCACTTTACCAGTGGTTGAAACCACTGGCAGCCTGATAAGCGGCATATCTTTTTACGATGGACTAGAAGTCCATAATACCAATACAGTTTTTCACAGCTAGCGGACTTCCTTCCTGCCGGACTTCCAGTCCGCAAATAAAAAAGATGTATTTATTCCTTTTATCAAGGTGCCGTTGATTTCAATCACCGGCTTAGTATTTCTTAAATTCCTGTTAATCTCCCCATCCTAATCTGCCCACACACAATAACCACCCTGCCACAACGTCATATTTTAGACAAAACAGACATTAAAACCCATGTAGCACGCAAATTGCATAACAAGGTATAACCAAAACGAGAAAACAAGATGATAGGAATGTATGTGATTTTAGGTGTGTTTGCGCTAATCAGTTGGTTGGTAAGCATGCGCCTTAAAAGCAAGTTTAACCAGTACTCGCAGGAGACTTTCCGCGCTAACCTTAGCGGTGCCGAAATAGCCGCTAAAATGTTGGCCGATAATGGTATTAATGATGTAAAAATTATGTCGGTAGAGGGTGAGTTGACCGATCACTATAACCCGCAAAACAAAACCGTAAACCTGTCGCCATCGGTTTACCATGGCCGTAGCGTAGCTGCTGCTGCAGTAGCTGCACACGAGTGCGGACACGCTGTGCAACATGCCCGCGCCTATGCATGGCTAACCATGCGCAGCAACCTGGTGCCCGTGGTTAACGTGGCATCGCGCCTGGTTAACTTTGTAATACTGGCGGGCGTTATCCTGCTGGCCTTTGCACCGCTTATAGGTTCGGTAGTAGTATTAATAGGTATAGTGCTGTTTGGCGCTACCACCCTGTTCTCCCTTATTACCCTGCCGGTAGAGTTTGATGCCAGCAACCGTGCACTGGCCTGGTTAGACAGCTCGGGTGTTACTGCATCGCAGGAACACGAAAAGGCCAAAGATGCCCTTAAGTGGGCCGCTATGACCTACGTAGTTGCTGCTTTGGCTTCGCTGGCTACATTACTATATTATGTTTGGATGTTTTTTGGTGGACGTAGAGACGATTAAAGAAGAGATATATAATGTATAAAAGAACGCCGCTACCTATAAGCGGCGTTTTTGTTTGCCGTTATTTAGCTAGCACGCAGGTTTTCAGGCGCATTTTTGCTGTTATTCCTGCCATTATTCACATAAAAACGCCATTAAAATTCAGCGAATTTTCGCTATTTCACTATATCTCAGTTAAGTAATACTGTATTTTAGCTGATTTTCAATATATTGTGAGCCTGCAAACACACCCCTGTTTTTGGTGTCATTTATCTTCTGCAAAAATAATAAGTCAAACATTTGTAACTCTGTTGATAAAATTTACTTTTGCGTTCCCTTTTTAAAAAGGAGAACAAAAAACTATATAAATCAATGGGTCACAAAACAAGTCCTATAGCAAATCGCCTCGGTATTGTAAGAGGGTGGGAAAGTAACTGGTTCGGCGGCAGAGATGCAGCACAGAAACTGGTAGAAGACGAAAAAATCCGCCAGTACATCAAGGCGCGTATTCAGAAAGGTGGCATCAGCCGCGTGGTAATCGAAAGAACCATGAAGCGTGTTACTGTAACCATTCACACCAGCCGTCCGGGTATCATCATCGGCCGTGGCGGTGGCGAGGTTGACCGTGTAAAAGAAGAATTGAAAAAACTGACCAATAAAGATGTTCAGATTAATATAGTAGAAATACGCCGCCCAGAGGTTGAGTCAGCTATTGTTGGCGAAACTGTTGCCAAGCAACTAGAGGCGCGTATCAACTACCGCCGTGCACTTAAAATGGCTATTGCATCTGCAATGCGTATGGGTGCCGAGGGTATCAAGATCCGTGTAAGCGGCCGTATAGGTGGCGCCGAAATGGCCCGTACCGAAGAATACAAACAAGGCAGAACGCCACTGCATACCTGGAGAGCCGATATCGACTACTCTATTACCGAAGCACAAACCATTTATGGTAAAATCGGTATCAAAGTATGGATCTGCAAGGGCGAAGTATATGGTAAGAAAGACCTTACCGGTGCTTTCTCTGGCGAACAGAAAGAAGAAAAGCGCTTGCCTAAGGGCAGAGTAGGTGGCGGCGAAAGAAGAGAGCGCGCACCAAGAGACAATAAGAAATAATTTTTTGTAGAGGCGTATTGCATACGTTTCTGTATTGAACAGTATAAGAAAAATTAAGTAACAATGTTATTACCTAAACGGACAAAGTGGAGAAAAACCCAAAAGGGTAGAGTAGCCGAAACCACCCAGCGTGGTGCTGAAATAGCTTTCGGAACTTACGCACTTAAATCATTAGAAAGCGGAAAGATAAGCAACAAACAAATTGAAGCTGCCCGTGTAGCCTTTACACGTTTTATGAAACGTGAAGGTAAAGTGTGGATCCGCATATTCCCTGACAAGCCAATTACCAAGAAACCTTTGGAGGTACGTATGGGTAAAGGTAAGGGTAACCCAGAGGGCTGGGAAGCGCCAATCCAGGCTGGCCGTATCATTTTTGAAGTAGACGGTGTAAGCCGCGAAGTAGCTTTAGAGGCTATGATGCTGGCTGCGCACAAAATGAGCGTGAAAACCAAATTCATCACCCGTCGCGATTCTGTAGAAGGATAATAATAAGTAGGAATGCGGATAGCGGAAGTAAAAACCGGAATCCAAAATCTAAAATTAAATAACAATGGGAGCAAATAAGAAAATAAATCACGAAGATATCCGCCAGTTTGTAACGGAGGACCTGATTTCTAAAATAGAGACAGACACCGCCGAATTAAAGAAGCTGGAGTTTAACCACACCGTTACGCCGTTGGATAACCCGGTTAGTATTCGTGCAAAAAGAAGAGATATCGCTCGTCTTAAAACCGAATTAACAAAACGTACTAACGAGAAAAAAGCCTAACAGACAATGGAAAGAAATTTAAGAAAAGAGAGAACTGGTATTGTTACCAGCGACAAAATGGATAAAACCATCACTGTTTCTATTGAAAGAAAGGTGAAGCACCCTATTTACGGCAAGTTCGTAAAAACTACCAAGAAGTTTAAAGCGCACGACGAAAAGAACGATGCTAAAACCGGCGATACTGTAAAGATAAGCGAGACCCGCCCTTTGAGCAGAACAAAACGCTGGAGACTGGTAGAAGTAGTAGAAAGAGCTAAGTAAGAAATTATTAAGGCTTTGCAGCCGCGCAAGCGAGGGCAAGAATTATATAGCCGATAATCACTCATAAACAATAACAGAAAATGTTACAACAAGAATCGAGAGCCAATGTGGCCGACAATAGCGGAGCTAAAGAAGTTCTGGTTATCCGTGTAATAGGTGGTACCAAAAGAAGGTATGCCCGCATTGGAGATAAAGTAATAGTTGCCGTAAAGAAGGCTATGCCTACCGGTGGTGTAAAAAAAGGAAGCGTATCGCCTGCAGTAGTGGTAAGAACTACCAATGCTACCCGCAGAAAAGATGGTTCGTACATCCGCTTTGATGACAACGCAGTAGTGCTTTTAAATGCACAGGATGAGCCAAAAGGTACCCGTATCTTTGGACCAGTGGCCCGCGAACTGCGCGATAAACAATTTATGAAGATTGTTTCTTTGGCACCGGAAGTTCTTTAATTAAGTAGGTAATAGTTAACACGAAATACAAAAAAGATATTTTATGAAGTTTCACGTAAAGAAGAACGACGAAGTAATCATCATAGCTGGTGACGATAAAGGCAAAAAAGGCCGTGTGATAGAAGTTATCCGCGACAAGCAGCGTGTAATTGTTGATGGTGTAAACCTTGACAGCAAGCACACTAAGCCAAACGCCAAGAACCCTAACGGTGGTATCGTTAAGACTCCAGGCTCTATCCACATCAGCAACGTGCAATTGCTTAGCGAAGGCAAAGCTACCCGCGTAGGCCGTAAGGAAGAGAAAGGTAAGACTGTACGCGTTGCCCGCAAAACAGGCAAGCTGATAGACTAATTCAACCCCTAAATCTCCTGAAGGGGACTTAAATACAGAATACAACAAAAAGGCGCCCGCTTTAGCGAGGCGCCTTTTTGTTTTGTATAAAGTGTAGTGCCTGGCAATCTTTCATTGCCGGCCAAAAAAGATACCGTGAACAATCGTTGCCGTCTGCTTTAGCTGACGGACAACCAAGCCCCCTTTTTGGCTTTAGCCAAACATAGGCTATGCGAAGGCATATTCAACACTACATTTTGGCTAAAGCCAATTAAGAATTGTGACTTCTCCGTTGGCTAAAGCCAACGGCAATGAATGAGAGGCTCACTCATTAAAAATTAAGAAAGACGCCTGGCCATATAATAGCTACCCTGCAAAAAAATAAACTGAACCAATCATTGCCGTCAGCTTTAGCTGACGGACAACCAAGCCCCTTTTTGGCTTTAGCCAAACATAGGCTATGCGAAGGCATATTCAACACTACATTTTGGCTAAAGCCAATTAAGAATTGTGACTTCTCCGTTGGCTAAAGCCAACGGCAATGAATATACTCCAGCGGCTGCCTCCGCCACATAAATAAACACGCGCAGACCAGGATGCATGTATTATCTCAATACAAACTACTCACTACTTTTCACCACCCGCTCCACTACCGTTCTCTCTCCGGTATTTACCGCTACAAAATAAACCCCGCCAGGCAGGTAACTCAAATCCAGCATTTTGGTATAGCCGGTAGCTAAGTTTGTTTCTGTTTGCTGATAAACCACTTGCCCCATTAAACTGGTAATGGTAAACGTAGCATTGGCTACATGCTCACCGGTAAGTGCAATAGATAAATCTGAAGTAAACGGGTTAGGCCACACCTGTAGTTGGCTTGGTTCTTGTCTCTCGGTTCCTGGATCGATTGAGTTATATTGCTCCATGCAAAACTTCAGAATCCAATAATCCGCAGATGAATCGATACTTGCCATTGATTTTTCTCCACCTATTTCCGCACCACATGTACTAGCCACAAGGTAACACCCATCATGTGTTTGAACAGCATTTGCAATGCTATTATTACCATTTACATGTATGGTTTTATCCCATTGTTTGTTACCAACTGAGTCAAGTTTAACTATCCAACTTTGAAGATCGCCAGTGTTACTCTCTGTTTTACTGCCACTAGCATCTGATCTTGAATTGCCGCTTAACAAGTATCCTCCATCTGTGGTCAGCGATACGCGTTTCAAATCATCCTCATCATTTCCACCATAGCCTTTATCCCATAATTTGCTTCCGGCTGAATCAATCTTTACAATCCAATAATCAGCAGATCCATTATTGCCAACTTGGGTTTTGTCGCCGCTAATATCTGAATATGACATACCGGCTAAAACAAAACCGTTATCCGAAGTTTGCAGTAAAGCGTGAAAGGTTTCGCCTCGAACTCCGCCAAATCGTTTATCCCATTGCTTATTTCCTGAGGCATCTATTTTTACGATCCACATATTTGCATGAAGCCAGTCCCAGTTTGACTGGCTTTTGTCACCGCTAATGTTTGAATAAGAATAGCCGCCTAACAGGTATCCTCCATCACTAGCCTGCACGATATCAAACATATAATCATAATTGTCACCACCAAAACGCTTGTCCCACATTTTGTTGCCGATAGAATCTGTTTTAACCACCCAGTAATCACATCCCCCCCAATTTGGTTCGGTTTTATCGCCACTAATGGAGGAGAAAGAACTCCCACCCAATATATAACCTCTATCAAGAGTTTGTTGAATACCCCATAATTCTTCACGCCCCGAACCCCCAAAACGCCTATCCCATTGTTTGTCGCCTAATGAATCTGTTTTTATTAGCCAATAATCAATATTACCGCGACTTGGCTGTGTTAAATCTCCGATTAATCCTGAACTTGTGTATGCGCTTATCGCATATCCGTTATCCTGCGCTTGGACAACTTGAAAACTGAAATCTTGGTTTAGACCTCCAAAACGTTTATCCCACTCCTTATTTCCAGATGAATCAACTTTTACAATCCAAACATCTGAGGACGCATAGGTTGTATCCCAATTCTGTTGTGTTTTATCTCCACTTACTGCTGAACGGGATGCACCTGACAAAATAAAACCTTTATCTACGGTTATTTTTAAAGAGTAAACATTATCACTCCTATTACCTCCAAATCTTTTATCCCATTGCTTTACATAGTGATACTGTGCGCTGCTTTGGTATAGTGGGCCAATTAAAAACAGGAAAGCAAAAAGGTATTTCATCGAATGAATTTAATTAATATTTCATGAGCATCTATCGCTCATCCACCATCCATTATACCATTACGTAAATCCGGTAAAATCTTAAAAGCGAAATGCTACAGGGTATGTACAGCACTTTTGTGTACATACCCTGCATATGGTTTGGGGCAGTTGCCAATATGTGTTGGTTCAAAAGCATGTCTGCACCCTACTCATTTCTTTTAAATTAGCCGCATGATTACCTGGCAACTAAAACCCTTCAACGCCCTAACCCTTACCGAACTTTATAATATACTGCAGCTGCGCAGCGAGGTGTTTGTAGTAGAGCAAACCTGCCCCTACCTGGACCCCGATGGCAAAGACTTTAACTGCCACCACCTGATGGGGTATGTGGGCAGCGATTTAGCCGCGTACAGCCGGCTGGTAGAGCCGGGTATAAGTTACGATGAAGTGAGTATTGGCCGCGTAATAACCTCGCCTAAATACCGCGGTAAAGAGTTTGGCAAGCTGCTGATGCAGCAATCGATAGCCGAGATTGAAAAGCTATATGGGCATGTGCCTATACGCATAGGTGCACAGGCATACCTAAAAAAGTTTTATGAAGGCTTTGGCTTTATTGATTTAGACCAACCTTATATGGAAGATGGCATACCGCATATAAAAATGCTGCGGGAGTAATTGTATTGGCTGTTTAAGTCCTCACCTTGAGGGAGCAGGGCTGTTTCATTCTAACAAAAAAAAATGGCGTCATTGCGAGGAGTTCCGATGCTTTGATCGGGATGACGAAGCAATCTCCGGACTATGAAAGACCCCATGGAGCTTTAGGTACCCGCCAGTAGTTGGGGGATTGCTTCGTCGGTCAGAGCACCTCCTCGCAATGACGTCGCTCTA
Organism: Chitinophagales bacterium; assembly: GCA_035299425.1. Classification (GTDB taxonomy): domain Bacteria; phylum Bacteroidota; class Bacteroidia; order Chitinophagales; family LD1; genus Bog-950. The sequence goes on from DATGWP010000181.1 coordinate 23,388, forward strand.
TGTTTGGGTTAGAATGATACAGCCCCTTGGAGGATGTATTAGGCATTGCCACATCTAATACATCTTCTGTTTCTTGCTGCTGTTCTTCCAGCCGGCTTCGCTTTTATACTCGGCGAAAAAGATTTTGATATCGGCCTCGCTGGCATACTCGCAAAAGAAGATTTTCTTTTTAGCCTCGCTGGCGTATTGGGTAAAAAACCAAACGCCATTGTTATCACCGGCATCGCTGGCATACTGGCCTTTGTAAACTACCAGGTCGGCTTCGCTTTTATACTTTACTACATATACTTTTACATCGGCCTCGCTCTTATACTTTACCGAATACACCTTTTGACCGGTGGCAGAATAAAAAGCGAACAGCATAAGTGCAACTGAAAACAATAAAGCTTTTTTCATACATGTTGTTTATGGATTAAAAATAAAAAACGGATGTAAGTGCCGGCAATATTATTTTGCGAGCCCTAAAATTCGTTTTTTAAAAAACGAATTGTATTTTGCATTTGTAACCCTTTTGTAACCCTAACCCCTAATTATGAAAACTTTTTTACGTGTATTGTTATACCTCCTTATAGTGGTGGTAGTGGCCGTAGTAGGCTTTGTATCTTTTATACAGGTGCGCGGCATTCCTAAGTATGAAGTAGATAAAATCGATTTTCCGCAGGTAGAAACAGACTCTAACCTGGTAGCCAACGGACAAAAAATTGCTGCCGTACAGTGTATAGTTTGCCACCGCGGCAGCGATGGGAAACTATCGGGCAGGTTGCTGAGCGAAATTCCTTCAGATTTTGGCGAGATATATTCTGCCAATATTACCCAAAGCAAAGAACACGGCATTGGCAATTGGACGGATGAGCAACTGGCCTACCTTATACGCACCGGTGTTAAACCCGATGGCCAGTATTTGCCTGTTTACATGCCTAAGTTTCCGCACATGAGCGAGTACGATTTGAAGAGCGTAATTGCCTTCCTGCATTCCGATGCACCTTATGTTCAGGCGTCTGAAATTCCAAAGATTCCCAGTAAGCCATCTTTTCTTACCAAATTTTTATGTTTAGTAGCTTTCAAAAAAATACCTTACCCGGCAGCGCCTATTGCCCACCCGGATAGTAACAAGGCAGTAGAATTTGGGCACTACCTGGTTACAGGCCGATACGATTGTTACCCTTGCCACTCGGCCGATTTTAAAACACTGAACATGGAGTTTCCTGAAAAGACAGGCGGCTTTATGGGTGGCGGCAACAAAATGATTTCGCTGGATGGTAAAGAAAGACTGACCGCCAACATTACACCCGATGAAGAAACCGGCATAGGCCGCTGGACCTATGAAGACTTTGCAAATGCCATGCTGCGCTCTAAAAATAAAGACGGCCACACCCTGCGCGACCCTATGCTACCCTATAATGGTATGACAGAAACGGAACTAAAATCTATATGGGCATACATACAAACCGTACCTAAAATAAGCAATAAGGTTGACCGTAAATGGGACCAGGATTAACAGCCCAACTTTTACCGCAAGATTGAAGGAATCTTAAGGTAAACCCCGCAGCAAGTAATTGCGCGGGGTTTTTTATTGCATTACAGTAGGGTTAATTAGTCTTCAAACTTCAGGTGGCGCAGCACATACCAAAACCTTAGCAATTGCAGCACAGCGGCTACTGTAAGGCCAATAATAAAACCAATCCATATTCCCTTTAGGCCCATGCCGAAGGTAAATGCCAGCAGGTAGCAGGCCGGTATCATTATCATCCAGTACGATACAAAAGCAAATATGGCGGGGTATTTTACATCCTGCATACCACGCAGCGCACCGGCGGCTACTGCCTGCAGGCCATCGCTTATTTGAAATATGGCGGCAAACAAAAGCATGTAAGCGGCTATGGTTACCACCTCGGCATTATCGGTATACAGAAAAGGCAGCACATTGTGCCCTGCAAAAAATAAGATAGCAAACACAATCTCTATAAGCGCGGTAAGCAAAAACACGGTATTGCCCGCTATGCGTATGCCTTCTTTATCTTTAGCGCCATAGCTGTAGCCTATCATAATAGTGCCGGCGGCCGATATACCGGTTAGCACCATAAAGGTGATAGAAGCGAGGCCTATGGCAATCATGTGTGCAGCCTCGGCAGCTGTGCTTATCCAGCCGCTCATTATTTGCCCGGCATTAAAAGCCGCTACCTCCCAAAAAAACTGCAACCCAGCGGGTACGCCTATTATCAGTATGGGCTTTACATAGCTAAGGCTGGGCACTGTGTAAGTTATAAACTCGCGCCTCAGTTCTCTTACCCGTTCATCGCGCCATATATAAATAAGAATGGCTAAGGTCATCAGCGCACGCGATATGCCATTGGCTATAGCTGCACCCTCTATGCCCATTTGCGGCAGGCCCAGTTTACCATATATCAATACCCAGTTTAAAAAGCAGTTGATTACCAAACCCGCTACTGTTATGTACATGCCTATATGCGTGCGGCCCATGCCATCTAAAAACTGTTTGCCGGCCATAAAAAAGAAAACAAAGCCGGTAGAGTAGTTTACCAGGTATAAAAATTTGCCGCCCAGTACGGTGTCGGTTTCACTGTGTTGCAGCACATGCAGGTTATCGGCTATTACCCAAACTATAAGCATAAACACTACCGTAAGCACTGCCGAAACTACCAGGCTGGATATAAGCACACCTATGCTCTTGTAGCCCTTATCTTCGCCAAAGGCCTCGCTAACCAGGGGCGATACGGCAAACAAAATACCCATGCCGGCCAGTATGGTCATCCAGTATATACCGTTGGCAAAACCCGATGCGGCTATATACTCGTGCCCCAGCCCGCCTATCTGCACGGTATCGAAAAAACCCATAAGCACCTGCCCCAGCTGCCCTGCAATAATGGGCAATGCCAGCGTAAGCGCCTCGGTCATTCTTTTGCGATATGTGGTTGAGAGTAACATGATTTAAATATTAAAATGCTGCCGGCTTTACCCCTTACAGGGTCAGGTTCTCAAAAACGAAAAACCCCCACCAGCCGAAACCAATGGGGGAAAAAAAATATTATTTCCTCTCGGGGTTACTTCTTGGTTCTATCCAACACTACCTTACCGCGATAAACCAGCTTATCTTCGCTCCAGTGAGCACGGTGCAGCAAGTGTGCTTCGCCTGTTGTTTGATCAACACCAGTGGTAGGCGCTTCTGCCTTGTAGTGGGTTCTTCTTTTATCTCTTCTTTGTTTCGAGATTCGGTGTTTTGGATTTGGCATGACTTCTGAATTTTAATTGTTTATTACTTTTATTTATCGTCTTCTTTCTCTCTTCCCTTTTAGGGTATTGAGGGGTTTAGTTCTTCAGGTTTCTTAAAGCGGCCCAGCGTGGGTCATCTTCGTTTGTTTCCTTCTTCTCCTCCCCTTTCAGGTATTTCAATACTTCTTTATTGCACTGCGGCTCTTCGCCCGGTTTTTCGCATCCCAGCTTTTGAATAGGCAAACAAAGGTTTACATACTCATAAATTAGCTGCGAAAGGTCTATTACCGTTTGGTCGCGGCTTATATACAGCACCTCCGGCTCATCATTCATGCTATTAGGGTCTTCGGCAAACTTGATATAGCAGGTATAATCGCCAAAAATGCTTTTATCAAATGGCCCCAGGCATCGGTCACATTCAACCTTTACCGAACCATCAATAAAAAAATTAGCTATAAAGAACGTTTCCTTTTTTTCAAACTCCAGCTTAACCTTTACATCGCACTCTTTAATCAAAGACTCTTCAAAGTGTTTAAAAAACGAGGCATTAATATCATACTCGTATTTGTGAACACCCAGCTTCATCCCCACATAAGCAATCTCAAATTCCCTTAACCCCTTCACAATTCAAATATTTATGATAAATGCTATAGCTCAATTCACCAGTTCAAACAACACCCCTTTTCCGCTTTCTTGAAAAAGGACGGCAAATATAGGGGAATAGCTGAAAACTAAAAATGCTCTGCCACGAAAGCAGAGCATTTTTAGATAAAATACCTTATTTTTTAGTTTACTACCAGTTTTTGCTTCATTTCGGTGCCATTGCTGGCTACAGTTACCATGTAAATACCTGCTGCAAGCAAATCTTTAACCTGCAATGAAAGTGTTTGTTGCTGCTTAAAGGTTTCACCCTCAAAGTGTTGGCTGTATAATTGGCGGCCATTTAAGTCAAAAATACTTAGGTCGACCTCTTTGCCGGGGTTAGAAACCGCTATAAACACCTGGTTATCAGTTGGGTTAGGATACATGCTTATAGCTGCCTGGCCGTTTAGGTTAACTGCTACTACATGCGAGTAGGTAAATTTACCATCAAAATCGGTTTGCTTAAGGCGGTAGTAAGATGTACCACCCAGGGGCTTAGTATCCGTAAAGCTGTAGGTAAGTGTAGTGGTATTGTTGCCTGCACCATCTACCTGGCCTGCTTCGCTAAAGTTTACACCATCGGCGCTGCGCTCAACTGTAAAGTAGTCGTTATCTATTTCAAGCGAAGTAACCCATTTGGTTTCTACTTGTTGTGCTGCTGCATTGGCAGTGGCTTCAAAAGATACCAGCTTAACCGGTAGCGGAGAGTTGTTGCCATTGCCATGCAACCAGTGCTCGCCGTTGGCAGTAAGGCCTATGGTAACATATTTTCCGCCCAGCAAGCTACCACTACTTAATTGTGTGTGGTGCAGCAATAATGTTGCATCAGAAGTATTGTAAGTATCATCTTCGGTTGGGCCTTCGTATTGTGTGCTGCCCAGGTCAGACACAAGCGCTACATCATCGCCTGCTGCCGGTGTAGCCAGCGATGCAGATACAAGCTCGTTGAACTCTGCATTGGTAAAAGGGAATTTAACTTCTACTGCAGGAGAAAGATTGGTGCCAGCAAAATCAAGCACAAAGCTGCGGCTTAAGGCTGCATCGGTACCACCTTGGTTATTGGTTAATACTACCGGGTTGCTTCGTGTATACACGGTGGCTGTTATATCGCCCAGGTCGTGGCCCATATCGTTAACAATTGCAATCAGGTCGCCAGAACTATTGGTTAAGTAAACCTCGCGGCCCTCGCCGTGCGAAGCACAGCTGCAAGTGCTGCTTGAGCCCACATTGGCAATACGTGCCGGATCGATAGTAGTAGCTGTGTAGTTAGTAGCCGATGAAGTGCAACCGTAGGTATCGCGCACGTAGTAATTCTGGTTAGACTCGTTGGCTATGTGTACCGTATCGGTAGCTGTAAAGCTGCCGCTGTTAAGTTTGTAAGTATACGGGGCAGTACCGCCGGTGTGGCCTATTTGTATTGTAGTGTTGCCATCTACCCCTCCGCACGATTGGTAAGCAATAGTAGCTGTAGGTGTGGTGCTTACTATAGCTGCCACGGCTGTGCGGGTGCCGGTAGTGCAACCATTAAGTGTAGCATCTACATAGTAATTAGTAGTGGTAGAAATAGACGGGGTAGTGTAGCTGCCACCGGTAGCCAGGGCCGACCCACCCGAAGAAGCTGCAAACCAGCTGATAGTACCTGCACTGGCAGTAGCTGCCAGGTTAACTGTACCGGCGTCGCAAACCGAGCCCGGTGTAGTGCTTGCTACTGTAGGCACCTCAGTAACAAGAGCAGTTACGGCTGTGCGGCTTGCACTTGGGCAGCCACCCGCTAAAGCACCTGCATAGTAAGTAAAGGTAGATGATATAACCGGTGTGGTATATGTAGTACCGGTATTAATAATATCGGTATCGCTTGCGGTTTCGTACCAGTTAAGCACACCTGCACTGGCTGTGGCGCTCAGGCTGGCAGTGCCCAGGTCGCATATGGTATCGCCAAGGCTGGCGGTTACGGTGGGTGCAGTATTCACGGTTAAATCGGCTGTATCTGAAGTAACGCTGCCGTTAACGTTGCTGTATATTGCACGGTATCTGTAAGCACCCAGCCCGGCCGGGTTAGCTATGCGCAGTGTATCGCTGGTGTAACCGGTGTAAACACTTCCATCCATACCGCCGGTTATATCGGCAAATGTTCCGGTATTGGGGTCGCGCTGCCATTTTACAGCAGGCGCAGGCAGTGAAGATGAATTAGCAACCAATAACACAACAGTACCTGTGCACACAGTAGTATCGGCCGGCTGCACATCTATTGTGAGCGTTTCTTTCTCGCCCACTATTACTTTTCCAAAAACTGTTTCGCCGGTGGCCTGGGTAGAAGTACCCGCACGTGTGCCGGTAGTAGTATTGTTCCATACACCACCGCTGTATCTTTTTACAAAGAAATAAGACGTGTTGGCGCCTCCGTCTATCTCCAGGGCAGGGTAGTAATAAGTAGCATCGTACGAAGTAAAGCCGCTTACACCGCTATTGGCCAGTGTCCATGCACGGTTCACGCTCTTATCGCTGCTTATACCCGAGTTGGCAATATCTGCATCATCGCCACCGGTGGTATAGGCAGTTACCGAACCCGAGCCTGTAGTAGTACCCGTGAATGCAATAGTAACAGGCGCATAACCGCTGCCATCGCCTATAGCAAAGGTTTCGGTTGGGGCTGCGCTGTTTGGCACAAACATCTGCTCATTGCCATTTATATAGCTTACTGCGCTGGCACCGGTTACAGTTGCTGTGGCAGGTATAACTACAGTATATGCATTGGTATGAATAAGGCCATTGTTTAATGCCAGGGTACCGTTAACTGTTATGTTGGTACCCAGGCTGGCATAGCCCGTAGGGTTGTTCATTTCTAAGCTATTGAAAGCCCCGGTAGAAGATATAAGTTGTATGCCGCTGCCGTTAAGCACTACGGTGCTGCCGGTGTTTGTAAAAGTACCACCGGTCATGCTCCAGTTGCCGTGCAGGTTAATTATATCGGCAGTGCCCACATTAAAGGTACCGGCCAAAATGCTATGGTTACCATCTATGGTAAGAGTATCGGTGCTGCCTGCTACACTTAGTGTGCCGGCGCTCTTGTTAGTAGTAAGGCTGTAAAAATTCTGGCTGGTGGCTGTACCGTTTATTGCCTGGGCACCTGTGCCGCTAAATATAACATTGCTGCCTGCCGGTGTAAATATACCGGCATTGCTGGTCCAGTTACCACCGGTTACATTAATAGTGGTAGCAGTACCTGCATCCAGTTCTCCGTCGGTAAGGGTAAGGTTACCGCTAATATTAAGTGTAGTAACGCTCTCCTCAGCAGTAAGGGTAAAGCCGGGGTTATTAACTGTAAGGTTATTAAAGCTGGCGCTGGCCGAGGTGCCTTTTATAGCCTGGTCAGATGCACCGTTGAATACTACAGTACCTGTGCCTGGTGTAAAGCTACCCGAGTTGATGATCCAGCTGCCGCCGGCCATGGTAATGGTTGCGGCGGTACCTTTATCCAGCGTTCCGCTGTTAAGGGTTAGGTTGGCAGCAAGTATCATGCTTGTTGCGCTGCCGCCTACTGTAACTGTGCCTGAAGTTTTGCTGATGAATAAGTTATTAAATGTGTGTGAAGTAGCCGTGCCGCCTAAAGTTTGTGCACCGCTGCCGGTAAAATATACGTTGCCGGTAGTTGCATTAAAAGTAGCCGAGCTGCTGCGGGTAAACCCGCCTGTGCCAAACACATTTATAGTGCCTTCCCCATCGTTGATAGTTCCTGCGCTGATAACCAGGCCGTTTACGGCTATACTATCGTGTAGTGTGGTAGTACCTGTGCTTGAGTAGGTAAAGGTGCCGCCTACAGTTAGTGTAGTGTTATCATTTAAATAGGCCGTACTTTGTATATCCAGGTTGTTGGCTATGTTGTTTACACCGGTAAGGTCGTAAGGGGCCGAGCCGTTAAGTTTAAGGTTGTAATACTGCCCTGCATGTACTACACAGCTATCGGCAGTTTGGGTGATGGTAACCGTACCTCCTGTAAGATTGTAAGCACCATCCAGCTCGGGATATACCGATACATCTGTGCTGCGGCTAAGCCTTAACTCGCTGGTACCGCTCATGGTAAGGCCACCATCGCCCGAAAGTATATTGGTACTTTCGTTAAGCAATACCGAGCCGCCCAAAGTAAGTACACCATCTACTATTATATCGCCACCCATGGTTTTGGTACCTGCATTAGTAGCCTTTAATTCGTAGTAAGTAGTTAAAGGCACTTTTATTGTTTGCGCACCGCTGCCGGTGTATTCTACTGTATTAGGGCTTATTGAAGCATCTAATATACCGGTAGATAAAATAGCACCGCTTGATTTAAGCACCGAGTTGGCATTGTTAATCCAAACCGATGTACCGGTACCGGTAACATTACCATATACGGTAACCGAGCCCAGGTTATTTACAATGCTGCCTGTACCCAATGCTACTGTAGTGTTAGTACCCGCAGTGCCTATGGTGATAGCTGCACCCGGCATTATCAGTTTGTTATTATTAAGCGGGAACGAACCGCCCGAAGCCGTGGTAAATGTACCAGTGCCATATAAGCGGGCGCCGGCACCGTTAAAGTCAAAGTCGGCACCCGAGGCTATGCTAAGCGCGCCCGACAAAGTCATATCGCCATCTACGGTAAGGGTACCGCCCGATTGTGTGTAATTAGCGCCCGCAGGCAAAGTAAAGTAACCATATACATTAACGTTGTTATTTACAGTAGGCGAAGTAGCCGATGAAAGTTTCAGTTCATTACCCACATTCAGTGTGCCGTTTACAGTAAAGGTACCCGTACCAAATGCTTCAAGGCTGCTGGTTACATTCAATGTTCTTGCTACAGGCACTACCAGGGCCCCACCGGTATCAATATCTAAAAACTTAACACTATCGCTAAAACTTACGGTTACCGTATGGCCGGTTTCGATGGTTGCATAACCCGAGCTGGTAGGCAGGCAGTTGCAGCTGGCGCCCGAACCGCCCGGTGTGTAGCTCCAGGTACTATTACCCACTGTTACATCATTCCAGTTACCGGTTTTGCGCGAGTATACATAGCGATACATAGGCGTAGCGTTACGGTCGTTAGTACCTATTACCCACTCATTATTCAGATTGCTTACAGTAAGGCCTGTGCGGTGGCCCACCGGCTGCTCTACCGGCCCGGTAGTGGTAGTATGTGTACCATAGCTACCCATGGTGCTGCCCGTATAGGTCAGCAACTTAAGGTTAGATACACTACCTACCGAACCCATATCGGTAAACCTTACATCAATATTGTAAGTACCCCCGGCCAGGCCGCTGGTAGATACGTCGGAATGCATATTGGCTATCTGCTCAATATTAGCGCCTTCGTTATCGGTATAGGTTACCACTGTAGCACCTGCTACATTTGCATGCGTAGCTGTAACGTACCCGGCTGTGGTAGGGCTTACCGTACTGTTTATTGTAATTGGCCTGTATTCTAAACTTGTGCCAATAGGAAACAAGCCATACTTGTTGCCCGTGGTACTGGTAATGGCAGATGCCGGGAACCAACGTTTAAACGAGCCACCATACATTTGGCCGGCACTATATACCAGTGCTGCACCGGCGCTATTGCCCAGGGTTAAAGTATAACCGTTCAGGTCAATATTGGCACCGTTCAGGTTAAGCGAGTTAGTTACCAATACATCATTCAGTATTTGAATAACACCGCCAAACGGAGATACAGTAAGGTTATAGAAAGTTTCGCCACCGCTGTGTATTACAGTTTGTATGGTTCCACCATTAAAGGTTACACCATAAGTAGATGGCACAAATGTTCCGTTGTTGTTCCAGTTACCTTTTACCGACATGTTGCCGGCCATGGTAATAGTATGGCCAGAAGTAATCTGAAAGTTACCGAAAGTAACAGCCGAAGTGGTGGTTAATGTAGCTGTGCCCCTAAACACCTGTGTGCTACCCACAGCAAATGTAAGTGCAGTAGTAGTGGCAGTTAAGCCACTATTAAAGTTAATGGTGCTTCCGTAAGCACTGGCTAACACCGGCGCAGTGGCGCCGCCAAAGGCTAAACAAGGAGCCGATGAGCCGTTGAAGTTGATTATACCCGCACCTGTAACCGATATGGTGCCGCTGCCGCTACCCATGGTAACAGAGTTGGCCAGGGTTACCGTACCGGTAGCTGTGGTTATAACTTCGGTAGCCGATGATGTATTGCTCATCCAGGTAATGCTGCCGTTAAGTGTAAACGAACCGCTGGTAACCTGTACCCTGGCTATACGTGTAGCCGTGTTGCTGGTGCCTGCAAAAACCAGGTTGCCCGCAACCGTGCAGGTACCCGCGCCTACGGCAAGTGTATTAACCACTGCGCCGGTTGGCTGGTTCATGGTAAGGTTACCGTTTATAGTTAAAGTAATACCGGTGCTTAGCGTTAGCGTGCGTGCGGTATTTATACCGTTAAACACAAGGTTGTTGCAGGTAATGTTTTTATTAGCAGTATAGTTAAGTATTACTGCGGTATTACCAATTTGCAGGTTATAGAAAGTAGTGGCCGATGTGCCCCCAATAGTTTTAGTAAGGCCATTGATAATTACTGTATACGTACCGCCATCAAATGTTCCGCCGTTGTTAGTCCAGTTGCCGGCCACCTCAAAATCTTTATTGGCTTTAAATAAAGCACCCGAACCTATGGTTAAGTCGCCTTTAACTATTACTGCCCCGCTGCCCGAAGCCAAAGTATCGTTAACCGCAGCACTAATGGTTACATGCCCAAACGTAATGGCTGCATTAGGTGTAATGGTACCGTGGCCGGTAAAAGTGGCTGTGCTGGTGGCATTAAGTGTAAGGGCATTGGTATTATTGGTAAAGCCCCTGGCAAAATACAAATTACAACCCGCCGCTGTGGTAAACACAGGCACCGTGGATGCACCGCCAAAAGCAAAACTGGTAGATGTATTACCATTAAAGTAAATATTACCGGCACCACTTACAGTAAGCGTGCCGCTGCCGCTGCCCATAGTTAAAGGGCTGCCAAATGTTAGCGTACCGGTAGTAGCCGAAATAACTTCGGTAGTTACGGCAGTATTGCTGGCCCATGTAACAGTACCGGCTACCGAGAAAGCACCGGTAGTAACCGCTACACGGGTTATATAACTACCATTGTTAGTACCGCTGAAGATAAGGTTACCCGCTACTGTGCAGGTGCCTGCATTTACTGCCAGTGTATTCGTTACAGCCGAGGTGCCCTGGTTTATAGTAAGGTTACCGGCTATGGCCACTGTATTGCCCACGCTGATAGTTAAAGTCCTTAAATTAGATGCGCTGTGAAAAGTAAGATTGTTGCAGCTAATACTGCTGTTTACTGTATACGTTCCGTTAGAGGCTGCTGCGCCTAGTTGCAGGTTAGGAAAGGCGGTAGCACTGGTGCCGCCAATAGTTTTGGTAGCGCCGTTTAAAACTACGGTATTGCTTCCGCCATTTAGTGTACCTCCGTTGTTGGTCCAGCTGCCATTAAGTTGCAAACTCTGGTTAAGTACCAGTACCGAGCCCGAGGCAAGCGTAGTGTTGCCGGCTACAATTACAGCCGCGCCTGTGGCTATGGTATCTACCGCCGAAGCAGTTGTAAGTAAGTGCCCAAAGGTAATAGCAGCGCTAGGTGTAATGGTACCGTTGCCGCTTAGGTAAGTGTTGCTGGCCGCATGAAATGTAAGTGCATTGGTATTATTAGTAAACCCTTTGGCAAAATACACATTGCTGGCAGATGCCGTGCTAAACGATGGTGCAGTAGCGCCGCCAAATGTAAAACTGGTGGCGCTGGTACCGTTAAAGTATATAGAACCGGCACCCGTAATACTCATGGTGGCCGATGCACTACCCATGGTTACAGGGCTATCGAAAACAATGCTGCCGGTGCTTACTGTAATTACTTCGGTAGCTATTACAGTATTGCTCATCCAGGTAACGGTGCCCGCCAGGCGAAACACGCCGCTGGTAACCCCCACCCGGCCTATGCGCGAAGTGGTAGTGCTGGTGCCCGCAAAAACCAGGTTGCCCGCTACGGTGCATATACCACCGTTAACTGCTAACTGGTTAGTATTATTGCTGGTAGCCTGGTTAATAGTAAGATCGCCACCTATAGCCAGCGAATCGCCGGTGGTAAGGGTAAATGTGCGTGCCGCAGAAACACCGTTTATAGTAAAGTTGCTACAGCGGTTGTGGCGGCTCATAGTAACACTTGTAGTACTGGCCGCTACCCCTATTTGTAAATTAGGGAAAGTAGTACCTACGGTACCACCAATAGTTTTTGTAGAACCGCTAAAGCTTATGGTATTGCTACCCCCGCTTAAAATTCCGCCGTTGTTGGTCCAGTTTCCCTGTATTTCAAAATCTTTATTGGCTGTAAATACCGAACCCGAAGACAATACAACATTACCACCTACCACTACAGTACCCGCAGCCGAAGCCAGGGTAACGTTAGTATCTACCTGCACATTGAATAATGTAAGGTTAGTAGTAGGCGTAACCACCGAAGCACTGCCCTTAAATACAGCGGTGCCCTTGGCAGCCCAGCTGGCAGCGGTAGTGTTTACTGTATAATTGTTGTAAAAATTTACCACGCACGATGCAAAGGTTACCAGCTTATTATACCTATCGGTAAAAGCATTTCTGAAATTGATGGTACCGGCACCCGTAAAGGTCACATTCTGCGTAGTGGCATTAATGGTAATAGCGGGCGTTATATTAAACGTACCGGTAGATACCCTTATGCTATTGGTACCCGATGTGCTCCAGCTGGTAAAAGTGCCGTTCATGTTTATAGTACCGGCACCAGCATCTAAAGTAAAAGTAGAGGCCAGGTTATTGGGGTTAATACGCACAGCACCGTTAATAGTAAGGCTATTACCGGTAGTAACTGTTACCGTGGTAGTACCCGATGTGGCATCGCCCAAATCGAGGTTATTGCAGGTGTAAGCACCGTTTACAGTAACTACGTGCCCGCCATGTATAATTACGTCATCGCCGGGGGCCGGTACGCCCGACGGGCTCCAGGTGGCAGGTGCGCTCCAGTTACCGGTAGCAGCCGAAGTTTTTGTGGCTGCCTGCAAATCATTATTATATCCTACGGCAATTAGCAGTAGAAATAAAAACAATAAACCGTTGGTTACAGATTTGATAGTTGTGTGGGTGATAAATAACATGGCTGACATTTAATCATTAAAAAAAATCTTATACAAGTCCTAATCTTTACGGGCTGTAGATTTGTCAGTTTCAGTTTGCGCTATGTTTCACACAAGCATTATCTTGTATTCTTAAGTTTAGTGTATGTAAATGACTGTTGCCAACCGGAAGCTGACATTGAAAAACAAGCACTTACGAATAAATTTCTTGTTTAAACGTATGTTGTATAGAGAGATTAGCGGGCTAATTGGCCGTATTTATGTCATGTTATGAGAAAATATTGCATAACAGATTAAAACTTGTAAAGAATTTAATATTCCGGCCTGGCCGGCCCGGAATTTATTGTGTTAAGCGGGTTTATATTAATAAAAAAGAGGGCAGCAGCGCAAATATCAGCGCTACTGCCCTCTTTTATAGAGAGAAAAAAAGGTGTTTAATCCAGAATCAGTTTCTGCTTATACTCGGTACCATTGCTGGCTACATTTACCATATAAATACCTGCAGCTAGCAATTGTTTTACCTGTAGCTTTAGCACTTGTTCTGTTGTGCTTCTGTTACCCTCGAAAGATTGTTCGAAGAGCCTACGGCCACTAACATCGTGTATAGATATGGCAATTTCGGTTCCCGGATTGGCCACAGCTACAAACAAATCGTCTTCGGCAGGGTTAGGATACATGCGCACGGCGGTCTGCTCGCCCATAGCCACTGCTACCACGTTAGAATAGGTAAAATGGCCATCAAAGTCAGTTTGTTTTAAGCGGTAGTACGAAACACCTGTTAAAGGTTTAGTATCATTAAACACGTAGCTAACAGCGGTGGTACTATTGCCTGTGCCTTCTACGCGGCCTGCTTCGGTAAAGTTAATTCCATCGCTGCTTCTTTCTACTGTAAAGTAATCATTGTTTATCTCCATGCTGGTAACCCACTTTGTTTGTACTTGTTGCAATACAGGTTTAGCAGTAGCTTCAAAAGAAACCAGTGTTACCGGTAGCGGGCTACCGTTGCCACCGCCATGTAACCAGTGCTCGCCATTAGCCGATAACCCTATTTTCACAAACTTGCCATTAAGTATGTTGCCGGTTCCCATATTACGGTGAAACACAAGCATAGTAGCTGCAGCAGAGTTATAAGTAGAATCTTCATCCGGACCTTCATACTGTGTGCTGCCTATATCTGCTATGCTATTGATATCATCAGCCGTTTCAGGCGTAACAGCAGATGCAGTCATCAAATCGCTTAACTCGGTGTCTGTAAAAGGGAACTTAACTTCTACTGCTGGTACTAAGTTGGTGCCGGCAAAATCAAGCACATAGTTTTTTCCCAGGGCAGCTGAGTTACCACCTTGATTGTTGTTTATAATTACAGGCGAAGCCTTGGTGTAAACAGTGGCTGTAATGGTACCCAGGTCGTGGCCCTTATCGTTTATTACAGCTATCAGGTTACCCAAGCCATCGGTAAGGTATACATCGCGACCCTCGTTAGATGAAGGACAGCTGCAACTGGTAGAACCAAGCGCCGAAGGAACTTGTGTAGGCACAGGTGCAGTAGCAGCATAGTTGGTAGGGTCTGATACGCAGTTGTTATTATCCTTTACATAGTAGTTATTGCTAGAGCCGTTAGCCACATGTACGGTATCGGTGCTGGTAAAAGTTACATTATCTATACTGTATAAAAATGGCCCCGTGCCACCCGCTGGTGTTACACGTATAGTGGTGCTGCCGTTTACACCCGCACACGATTGGTAGCCAATAGTAGCCACCGGCTTGCCTGCAACAGTTGCAGTTACAGCTGTACGGCTGGCAGTAGTACAACCGTTGCTGGTTGCATCTACATAATAAGGGGTAGTAACAGCTATAGAAGGAGTGGTAAAGGTGGTGCCGCTGCCCAGCGATGGGCCGCCCGATGAAGCTGCATACCAGTTAATAGTTCCCGCACTGGCTGTAGCCCCTAAATCTACCGTACCTGCATCGCAACGCAGGGCCGGCGTGGTACCGGTAATAGTTGGTGTAGTGTTTACTGTGGCTACCACAGCTGTGCGCGAGGCAGTAGTACAGCCAACGCTGGTAGCCTCCACATAGTAAGTTGTAGTGCTGCCTATGGATGGTGTTACAAAACTTGTACCCGTGCCTAAAGATGAACCACCACTTGCAGCTGCATACCAATTAATAGTACCTGCACTGGCCGTAGCACCCAGGTTTACAGTACCGGCATCGCAACGCGCTGCCGGTGTAGTACCCGTAATAGTTGGAGTAGTGTTTACTGTAAGTGCAGCCTGGTTAGAGGTAGCACTGCCGTTTATATTGGTAAATACTGCGCGGTATTTATAGCTACCCAGGCCGGTTACATCCGAAATTGTAAGCGTACTGGTTGTAAAGTTGCTGTATACGCTACCATCCATACCAGCAGTAATATCGGCAAAGGTACCCGTGTTAGGGTCGCGCTGCCATTTTACCGTTGGTGCCGGTGTAGAGGTAGAAGTGCTGCTGAAAATAGTACCCAGGCCTGAGCATACAGTGCTATCTGCAGGATGAGTAGCAACTGTTATAGTTGCTTTCTCTCCAATCTGTATTTTGCCAAAATCTGTTTCGCCGGTAGCCTTAGTACTGCTGGCAGTTTTTGTTCCTGCTGTGGTAGAATACCAGGTAACGCCGGTTTTGCGGCGTATTTCAAAGTTGGCCGGTGTAGTACCTAAGTCGCGGTCGCCGGCTGCAAAGTTATAAGTTGGTGAGTAGGAAGTAAACCCTGCTACACCGCTATTAGTAAGGGTCCAGGTACGGTTAACGCTCTTGGTAGGGTCTATACCAGAGTTATTAATATCAGCGTCGTCGCTACCCGATGTGCAGGCAATAATTGAGCCCGAGCCACTGGTAGTGCCTGTAAACTCTACCAATACCGGAGCATAAGCCGAGCCATCACCCACATCAAATGTTCTTGCCGGGGCGGCTGTATTGGGTATATATATTTCTTCATTTCCGTAAATGTATTTCAGCGCATCGGCACCACTTACAGTACCGTTGGCAGCTATAGATACACGGTTGGCACCGGTTATCAGGCGGCCACCTACAAAGGTAAGCGAATCGGCTACCGACACTATAGAAGTGCTGCCATCTATAGTAAGGTCCTCCAAGGCTTTGTTTATTGTAAGTTTATAGAAACCCTGCGAAGTTGCAGAGCCATTTATAGCCTGCGCAGTGCTACTGTTAAAAGTAACTTTACCGGTACCATAGGTAAATGAGCCACCGTTATTTGTCCAGTTACCACCGGCATAAATATTTACTGCGGTACCTTTATCAAAAGTGCCGGAAGTAATGGTCATGTCCGAGTTTAGTGTTAATGCTGTGGCACTACCGCTTACGCTCAATGTGCTGGCTGTTTTATTTACCGAAAGCTTATTGAATGTATGGCTGGTAGCCGTACCGTTTATAGCTTGCGCCACACTACCGCTAAAGGTTACCCGGCTGGTACCAGGTGTAAAGGAGGCGCTATCCTTTGTCCAGTTGCCTGCCGTCATAAAAATATCGGCCGCAGTACCTGCGTTAAATGTACCGGCTGTTAAAGCCATATTACCGCTAAGCGTAAGTGTAGTTATACTACCCCCCACAGCCAAAGCAAATCCGGTTTTATTTACAGTAACATTATTAAAGGTGGTTGCGCTGGCTAACCCCTGTATGCTCTGGTCAACGGCAGTGCTGTTAAATGTAACAGTGCCGGTGCCGGCAGTAAAGCTACCACCGTTGTTAACCCAGTTACCACCCGTCATATTTATATCTGCAGCGGTACCTTTATCCAATACACCCGCATTCAATGTCATATCGCCGCCAACATTTAGTGTAGTAGTACTACCCCCTACGGTAACTGTGTTAGATGGCTTATTTACGCAAAGTGAGTTAAAGGTTTGTGAAGTAGATGTTCCACCCAAAGTTTGGCTGCTGGTTCCTGTAAAATATACTGTACCTGTAGATGGTGTAAAGGTAGCACCGCTGGCTTTGCTCCAGCCGCCGCTGCCTTTTACATTTATACTGTTTCCGGCGGTATTGATAGTTCCCGCAGTCATAGTAATACCACCTACCGCAATACTGTCGTTCAGCAAGCTGCTGCCGCTGGTGTTATGGGTAAATGTTCCGTCTATAGTAAGTACGCTGTTGTTATTTAAAAAGGCCGTATTCAGCACATCCAGGTTATTGGTAATACTGCTTACTGCGCCCAGGTCGTAACCGTGGGTACCATTCAGTTTAAGGTTATAGTAAGGCCCGTCGTTTACCACGGCGCTATCGCCGTTTTGGGTAATGGTAACAGTACCGCCTGTAAGGCTATAACTGCCCCGCAGTTCAGGGTATACATCTGCATCTGTAGTCCGGGTCATCTTCAGCTCTGTACCGCTGGTCATAGTTAAGTTAGCATTGCCCGATAGTACAAATGAACCTTCCTCTAAAACTACCGAGCCGCCTATGCTCACAATGCTATCTACCGGCACATTGCCTACCAGCGATTTGGTTCCGCTGTTAGATACAACCAGTGAGTGGTAGCTTTCGGCAGGCACTTTAATATTTTGCGCGCCGCTTCCGTTATAAGTCACTATATTAGGTGATGTAATGGCATCCAGTGTTCCTGTAGCTAACAACGCACCGGTTACTTTCAATTCCGAATTGGCATTGTTTATCCAGGTAGAGGTAACATCAGTACCGGTCAAATTACCGTTGATAGTAAGTGAGCCTAAGTTATTTATAATAGTATTGGCAGCCAGGGTTACATGGGTATTGGCACCCGATGTTCCAATAGTCAAAGAAGTTCCTTCAGCAATGGTTTTATCATTGGTTATGGCCAGGGCACCGCCGGCATTGGTGGTAAAAGTACCGGTACCGCTCAATTCTGAGTTTACCCCGCTAAAAGCGATGGTAGCGCCCGATGAAAGGCTCATGGCGCCATTTATAGCCATATCACCGGTTACAGTCAGTGTTCCGCTGCTATGGGTATAGGTAGCGCCCGAGTCAAGCGTAAACCAGCCCGATACGGTTACATTGCCCGAAAATGTTTGCGATGATGTTGGGCTAAACAAAAGTTCGCCCGTAACATTCAGCGTTCCGTTATTGGTAAAGGTAGCCGTGCCAAACATATCCATGTTGCCGGTCACGTTAAAAACCTTAGTTGCATTTATTACCAGTGCACCGGTATTCATTATATCCAAAAACTGTACAGTATCAGTAGCAGTTACGGTAACCGTATGGCCTGCTTCAATTACGGCGTAGCCGCCGGCAGTTGGCAAGCAGCTGCAAGCTGCGCCTGAGCCACCGGCTGTATAGCTCCAGGTACCGGTTGCACTGTTATCGTTCCAGTTACCCGTTTTGCGCGAGTAAACATAAGTATACAAAGGCGTGCCGTTTCTATCATTAGTACCTATTACCCACTCATTGTTAAGGTTAGTAACCGATAAGCCCGTGCGCTTGCCTGTAGGCCCGCTTATAGGCCCTAAAGTAGCCGAGTGTGTTCCGCAACTGCCCATTACCGAACCCGTATAGGTTACCAGTTTCAGGTTCGCTATATTGCCCGCAGTACCCATCTGCGTAAACTTTACATCCAGGTTATACGTACCGCCCGCCAGGCCCGAAGTAGTAATATCCGAATGCTGGTTTGCTATCTGTTGAATATTCGATCCTTCATTATCTGTGTAAGTAACATTTATACCACCCGTAGCATTGGTATGCGTAGCCATTACATAACCGGCAGTAACCGGGTTAACCGTTGAGTTAATAGCAACAGGCCTGTATTGGTTAACATGCCCTATAGGAAATAAGCCATAAAACGAACCGGAGTTGCTGGTAATGGCCGCCACCGGAAACCAACGCTTAAAAGTACCACCATAGGCTATACCGGCACTACGACTTAGCGCAGCGCCTGCGCTGTTACCTAAGGTTAAAGTATAGCCATTCAAATCAAAATTTGTTCCGCTCATGGTAAGCGTATTTGTTACCATCACGTCGCTCAGCAATTTTACTGTAGCCCCTATCTGGCTGCCGGTTAACTTATAAAAAGTTTCACCGCCGCTGCGGTTTATGGTTTTGGTGCCCGACCCGTTAAAGGTAACAGTGTAAGTACCTGGTGCAAAAGTTCCATTATCGGTCCAGTTACCTTTTACATAAAAATTGCCGGCAGCTGTTAATGTAGCGCCAGAGCCAATGGTAATGTTAGCCAGGGTAAGCGTGGCATTAGGTGTTAATGTACCGGTACCGGTAAATACCATATTTGAGCCCGTTGCCATGGTTAGGGCTGTGGTATTAGTGGTTAAACCCTTTGCAAAATTAAGTGTGCCGCCATAGGCAGCAGTCAAAACAGGAGCCGTGCCACCACCAAAAGTAAGTGAAGGAGCCGATGTGCCGTTGAAGTTTATTTCGCCCGAGCTGGTAAGCGCAATAGTGCCGCTCTTATCGCCCTGCGTAATAGAGCTATTAAAATTAACAGTACCCGTACCCACCGATATTACTTCGGTAGCTACAGCCGAGTTGCTCATCCAGGTAATGGTGCCTGCCAGTGTAAAGGTACCGCTGGTTATTGTTATATTATTTGTGCGCTTGGTGCTATTGTTGCTACCCGAAAATATGAGGTTGCCGCCAACGGTACAAGTGCCGGCCCCTACCGATAATAAAGATGATTTATTATCTCGTGAGGGCTGCGCCAGGGTAAGATTACCGGTAACCGTTAAAGTTTTTCCCGAACTGATTGTTACCGAACGGTTATTATCCGGAGTGGAATAAGTTAAAGCAGCTACCGTAGTGTTTTGAGAAATTACCACGCTGATATCGGCACCGTTACCGCTACCTATTTGCAGGGTAGGCAATGTAAGCGCCGAGCTGCCGCCTATAGTTTGCGTAGTGCCCGAGCCCTTCATAGTAAGTGTTACTGCTCCGGCTACTAATGTACCGTTATTTACAAAGTTACCATTTAGCTGAAAGTTATCGCTCATGGTAAACGTGGCCGAAGAGTTAACCGTTAGGGTTCCACCCACTGTTAAGGCACCCGTAGCCGAAAATGCCAGCGTGGTAGATGCGCTGCTCATTATGTTAACTGTATTAAGCGTAATATTTTTGGTAGGGGTAATAGTTCCGGTGCCATAAAAATTAGCCGTACCCACATTATTCCATGATACATTGCTGCCGCTTATAGTATAGTTGCCATAAAAGTTAACGGTGCAACCTGTGTAAAAAGTAAACTGGTTATGCGCGTCAGAAAAGTTTGAACCAAAGGTAATGGCACCACCCCCGGTAAATACAACATGCTGGTCATTATCGGTAAGGTTTACCGCCGCTGCAAAATACATAGAACCCGTACTTACCTGAAAGGTGTTGCTGCCGCTGGTTCCCCAGTGCGAAAATGTTCCGTTAAAATACATATCACCGGGGCCTGCATCTATAGTATAGTCCGAGCCTCTGTTCCAGGCATTAAAATCCAAATCGCCGGTTACCGTAAGGCTGTTACCTGCAGTTATAATTTTTACAATAGTGTTGCTTGAGTTGTTATGCCCTATAATTAAATCGCGGCACACGTAATCACCATCTACGGTTACAGTTCTACCGCTGTTTATTATTACATTATCGGTATCGCTGGGCACCCCGGCGGGGCTCCAGATGCTGGCATTGCTCCAGTTACCATTGCTGGTAGCAGTTTTGGTATTGATAGCCAGTGCCGGAATAGATAACACTAATGCTAATAGCATTGCGGCAGTAGTAATCCAACCTGGGGTTGAAAAACTATCGGGGGACCTTAAATGAGTAGCCTTGTTTTCCATAATTGTCTTTATTATAATTTCTCTTGTTTTACCCCTAACTATACAGCCCGGGGTGTGTAATAAGAAAAAAGCTAATAACAGCTTATCTCCCTTTACGCTATGGTTACAGCGTTGTTACAATCTGCAGGTATTTATTCCACAAGTCTTAATTAGTGTATTGCAAAAAAATAATTTGCCCTTAAAAAGTAATTGACTTTCAATTAATTGCCCCAAACAGGGTTTCATGTGCCATAAAAAACCATCCTTTTACTTGACAAAGTTTGAGTTGTAATTTATATTAATGCTAAACCCAAACTTAAACAGCTATGAAGTCATTATTTCATCCTCCCTCTGTATTATTTGGTTGCGATCATCTATCTGTAACCCACCATGTACAACAAAACTGCGAAACGGCCGGTGAAGTTGAACACCACAACTTCAATGCGCCCACTATCAAAATGTTTATACCGCTTACACCGCCGGTAGCACAAGAGCCGTGTATGCAAAAGGTGCAAAAGCCCAAGGCAGATTAAAATTGCACCCTGGCAGGGCCCATCGCGCTTAAGGTATATACACTAATAGCCGGTAAACAACAGGTATAATATTAGCTGCTACACAATATGATTGTAGGCATACAAAAATATACTTGTGATTTTGTAAACAGGGTTATACGTTTTGGCTGCATTGTTGCAGGGCATGTAGGTAAATACACCCGCTTACACTATGCATTCAGAGCACACCCCCACATCCACCACTGATTTACACCTGCTTACCGGAAAAACAGGCACTATCAAAATGGCAAGCTTTATTGCCAAATCGGTAAATAACCGTTTCAGACAAAAAATGATTGGGTTGCTTTTGGCTAATAAAAAGATGGCCGTAAAAGATTTATGCAGCCAGCTGCACGCCGAGCAATCTATAGTATCGCAGCATCTGGCGTTGTTGCGCAAAGCCAGCCTTGTATCTTCCGAGCGCCATGGCAAATGTGTATTATACTCGCTCAACGAGCAAAAACTACTACAGCTAATACATTACTTTACCGGCATTTGCAGTATTGCCAAATAGAAAAAGCCCCTGCCTGCGGCAAAAGCTTTTTTATACCATTTTAAGTGCTGATTATTTTATAAGGTACCAGTTAGTTCCATTGCTTTGCAGCATAACCGAAGAGTTGGCTGGTATAGTAGTAGCATTTGACCCCGAGAAATTTTTGTAACTGCTTATTGTTCTGGCGCCGCTGGTTTGGTTTACAATTACATACATGCGCCCGGTAGCTGCGCTTGCCGCCGGCAATGTAACCGTAGGGGTGTTTGCCGTAAGTATTACTGTATAGTGGCTGCTACCCAGGGTAATGTTGCTGCTGGTAGTAGTAATGGGTGCCGAAACAGCCCCATCTACTATTAAACTTCCTACTTCGGCATCGCCGGTTACACCCAGGGTTCCACCTATAACCCCGTTACCGCCAATATTAAAATTAGCACCGCTTTGCACTGATGTGCTATTGGCTATACCATTTGAAGTTGCCCATGATAAAGTACCCGAACCGTTGGTAGAAAGCACCTGGCCGTTGCTGCCATCGGCTGCAGGCAGGGTATATACTATATTGGCACTTTGTGCCTGCGCCTTAAAGCCGGTGTAGTTGCTGCCCGACCCGGCAGGCTCCTGCAGGCGTAGCTGGCCGGCAGTACCTGTGTTAGATACCAGCATGTTGCCATCCAGCACTTCCAGTTTTTGCGATGGGTCGTCGGTGCCTATACCAAAGTACCCGTCAATATCCAGTCGGGCGGCTTCGGTAGAGCCTTCGATATAAAATACAAGCGGGGCGTAAGTGTTGCTGGCTACACCCAGGTGTATTTTACCATCCCACGATTCGTATTTACCCTCTACACCATCGGTATTATTTTTTACATAAAAACCGCCACCCCCTGTAAAGCATGCGCCAAAACCATTTCCGGCACTGTTAAAGGTAGGGCTGGCTACGTTAGAGGCCACAATCCATTTATTGGCGGGCACTGTAGCGCAACCAATACCTACCAGGCCGCCTGAGGTAATACGCATTTTTTCGGTGTTGTTGGTCTTAAATACCAGGTCTTTACTATCGATAGTACCTATAAAATTGGTACCTGCAGTAGTGCCGGTATTACCGGTTATACCCCATCCGCCGGTTCCTGCCGGGCCGGTAGGGCCTGTAGCACCCACCGCACCTGCAGCACCGGTGGCACCTGTTGCGCCATTTGTTCCGTTAGTGCCGGCGGCACCAGTAGGCCCCGTGGCTCCATTGCTGCCTGCTGCACCGGTAGCACCCGTTGCCCCTTTAAGGCTGCCTTGCGAGGCCCAGGTAGAACCGCCTGTTTTCTTATAGTAAGTTCCGTTAGATGATGAAAGGTAAAAATCGTTCAGTGCACCCTGGCCGCCTGTAGGGGCCGATGAGCCTGTATGCCATATAGAGCCGTTTGACCCGGCGGCGCCAATAGCACCCGCGGCACCTGTAGCACCGGCTGCCCCGGTAGGGCCTGTGGCACCATTGCTGCCTGCTGCCCCTGTAGCACCCGTTGCTCCTTTAAGGCTGCCTTGCGAGGTCCAGGTAGAACCGCCTGTTTTCTTATAGTAAGTTCCGTTAGACGATGAAAGGTAAAAATCGTTCAGTGCACCCTGGCCGCCTGTAGGGGCCGATGAGCCCGATAGCCAGTTGTTACCATTGGTTCCGGCGGCACCGGCAGCACCTGTAGAGCCCGTAGCGCCCGTGGCACCCGCTCCCGATGGGCCGGTGGCTCCGGTTATGCCTTTCAGGCTACCCTGAGACGTCCACACTGTTGAAGATGTCTTCTTATAATAAGTTCCGTTAGATGAGTTTATAAAAAAGTCGTTTAATGCACCCTGGCCGCTGGTAGGTGCCACAGCACCGGTTAACCAGGTTGAGCCGGCAGCACCAGTAGCACCTGCCACACCTGCAGCACCGGTTGGCCCGGCTGCACCTGTTGCTCCGGCAGCACCTGCAGCGCCGGCAGGGCCTGTAGGGCCTGTTACACCAGGGTCGCCCACTAAACTTATTCTCCAGGATGAAAATGTTCCACTGCCTACCACACGCGATACGTTTACGGTTAGCAATGTTCCTATATAAGAGGTAACTACCCCTTCCATATAATTAGAACCGCTATTGGAAATTCTAACGCGGTCATCCGTCTGCCAGGCCTGGCCTGCCTGCGTTGTTATAATTTTGGTACCTGTACCTATTACTACAGGAGTAGACGAAACGGAACCATAACCTTCGCCAGTAGGCCCGGTAATACCACCGCCCAGCAGTCCGCCTAAAAGCGATGTACCGCCTGAGCCGGTTATATTGGTTACAATATTGTTTATCTGGTCTATGGCCGGAAAATTCAACCAATTCGATCCATTATGAAAGAAAAGTGTATTAGAGTCAGCATCAAATACCATCAACCCTTTTTGCGGGTTGGTAATGGCTAAGCGCTGTGCCCTGGTAAGTTTTGGCATTACTACGCCTTTGCCGCTGTTTCCCATATCTAATATAGAGTTGGGGTCTGGCAAGGCAGTGCCTAAGCCCAAAGTGCCTTCTACAATAAGGCCCCCCGCCGGCGCTGCAAGGCCAGAGTAAGTACTACCTATGCTCAAGTTGCCTTTCACAGATAATTTGCTCGCCGGGTTTGGTTCGCCTATACCGGTATTTTGTGCCGATATTTTAAAGTTAAGCATAACAGTAAGTGCGGTTGCTGCTATCAGGATTTTTTTCTTCATGGGTTGATTGTTACTGACCTAATTAAGGTTACAGCCTGAGTTAACGGATATAAAACTTGTAGGTTTAATTTTGGGCCGTGTTCCTAACAATGTTTCCCTTGTATGGCGTAAAAAACCAGTAATTCCATGTAGTAACTACTTAAGACTTTAAATCAGAAGCCCTAACCATATCTGGCAAGAAGAGTAATTAAATGAACTGTACCTGCAGCACAATTATCTTAACCCTATAACTCTCTTTGATAGATGAAGTACATTACCGCAATAGAAGTACTCGAAAATCTGATAGCCTGGTTTGGGCCAAACCGGTAAGCCTGTTTTGAAAAATGATGAGAACTAAATTTCAATTTGCATCTGTACCACACAAAATGTCTTACCTATTTACAGGTAATCTTTGTAATAGCTACTTGCACCACAAAACAAAACCCACACTCAATTACTGAATGCGGGTTTTGTATCGTACACGGAAATTTCCGGTAGCTTGGTAAAGGGTAGAATTTGCATTCTCCCTTTGTTTATTTTACTCAGCCCCTTCTATCAAATTACGAACGGGTATTACTTTTTTAAATCTTACAGCAGCTGCACTCTTTGGTTGAATTGTTGTTATCATACACAAGTAAACGGGAGGGTGCTGCATTTGTTACATAAACCGGGAAGCCTTTCGCATCTATCTTACAACGCCGGTTTTGTGACCTCGCCGGCTTTACGTACAGGCATAATACTAATCTGCAGTATGCAGTACCTTATGCACAAATACTGCTGCCAAGGCGCCTGCAAACGGCGCGCCTATATACAGCCACAAGTGCTGAAAGTTGCCCGTAACTATGGCGGGCGCCAAAGACCTTGTTGGATTAAGGCTGGTGCCGCACACCGGGCCGCCAAATAATACCAAAAACCAAACCGTGCCACCTATAGCAATACCGGCGGTTATTCCTTTCTCTTTAGCGCCTACACTTACGCGCAAAATCACCATCATTAATATAAAGGTCATTATAAACTCCAGTACAAAAGCCTGCATCGGGCTGCCTGATGGCTGGGTTAGCCCCAGTGTATGATTATCGGGAAACAACAGGTGCACGGCCAGGCTGCCCGCCAACGCACCGGCCAACTGAGCACCCAGGTACCCTGGCACCTCTTTCCACTCAAATCGCTTATCTACCGCAAAGGCTACTGTTACGGCAGGGTTTAGATGCGTGCCCGAAATATCGCCAAAGGCATAAATAAGGGCAATAATTACAAAGCCCCATACCGTTGCAATGCCCGGCAAACCCAGCGCCCCGCCAAACTGCTGGTTTACCACCACGCAGCCGGTGCCCACAAAAATAAGGATGAATGTGCCTATTACCTCCGATAGATATCTTTTCATAGTAGGGTTTTGTTAGCTAAATGTAATTAACAAATGCAGGAATAAAAGCCGGCGCACATAGCCCGCCCGGCATTTTTATGCACAACGCTAAGCTGCACGTGCTGCATAGAAATAAGATGAGGATGATGAAAAACATTTCATTCTACCATGCACAAGTTTAAACTTTTATACATTTGCACTTGCTTAATAAACGTATGGATTCTTCACGCGAAGGCGATTGTACTACTTACCCTTTTTTCTGTAACACTCACAATACTTTAATAGCAACTAAAGATGGCGGAAAGTTATCGTAGTCACGGGCACCAGTTGTCTACTGCGGGCGTGCTTATTACTCTCGGTATTATTTTCGGGGATATAGGTACATCACCTATTTATGTAATGAACGCAATTCTCAGCGGGCATGTTATTTCGCAGGAGCTGGTATTGGGGGGGCTTAGTTGTGTCTTCTGGACCCTGCTGATTATCACCACCATCAAGTATGTGTTTCTGGCGCTTAGCGCCGATAACCGTGGCGAAGGAGGGATATTTGCACTCTATGCACTGGTGCGCCGCTATAAAGTTACCTGGACCATATTTCCGGCTATTATAGGTTGTGCATCGCTTATTGCCGATGGTTTTATCACCCCTCCTATTTCAATTTCATCGGCAATAGAAGGTCTGCGGATTTTAAATCCTAACATACCAACGGTACCGATCGTATTAGCCATACTGGTTGGCCTTTTCACCTTTCAGCAATTCGGCACCCGTATAGTGGGTGGTATCTTTGGCCCGGTTATGCTTATATGGTTTACCATGATAGGCGTGCTGGGGGTAATTCAAATTTTAAAATACCCGCAAATTGTGGCAGCCCTTAACCCGTATTACGCTATTAACCTGCTGGTAAATTATCCCGGTGGTTTCTGGTTGCTGGGGGCTGTGTTTCTTTGCACTACCGGGGGCGAGGCACTCTACTCCGACCTGGGCCACTGCGGCAAAAGCAATATCCGCGTTAGCTGGGTATATGTAATTTCTATGTTGCTGCTTTGTTACTTTGGCCAGGCGGCCATGTTGCTTAGCGACTACAACGGCCAGCACTGGCCCGAAGGCAAATCTACCTTCTACTCTATGATGCCGGCGTGGTTCCTGCCTATAGGTATTACCATTGCCACCCTCGCTACTATTATTGCATCGCAGGCCCTTATCAGCGGCTGCTTTACACTGGTAAACGAAGCCATGAAACTGCGCCTGTGGCCTAACCTGAAAGTAATATACCCTACTACCCACCAGGGCCAGATGTATATACCGGGCATTAACTGGTTCCTGCTACTGGGTTGTATATCGGTGGTACTGCTGTTTCAGCAGTCCAGCAATATGGAAGCAGCCTACGGACTGGCCATTACCATAAATATGCTAATGACCACGCTGCTACTCACATACCTTATGTATGTGCAGCGCCGTAACCCTTTCCTTATCTGGGGTATTCCTATTTTATTCATCACTATCGAGTCGGCTTTCTTTGCATCTAACCTTCTAAAATTCAGCCACGGCGGTTGGTTTACATTTATGATTGCCGCTTTCCTTTTCTGGGGTATGTGGGTGTTTTACCAGGCCCGCCTGCTGCGCAAAAAGCACATTGAGTTTGTAGAGATTAAAGACTACATAGCTCCACTAAAAGAATTGATGCAGGACGATACCATACAAAAAGAAGCGAACAACCTGGTGTATATGAGTATGGCTAACGATAAAAGCCACATTGACTCCAATATTATCTATTCCATATTCCGCAAGCGGCCCAAGCGCGCCGATATTTACTGGTTTGTGCACGTAGATATATCCAACGAACCATTTGGTGCTACTTACTCTGTTGAAGCCGTGGTGCCGCGCCGTATTTTCTTTATCCGTCTTAATTTCGGATTTAAGGTAGAGCATAAGGTAAACCTGATGTTCAACAAAATAGTAGAAGAGATGGTGAAGAATGGTGAGGTAGATGAGTTATCGCACTACCCATCGCTGCGCAAATACAACATGCCGGCAGACTTTAAATTTATAATACTGAACAGCCGCGTAGCTATTGATGATGCACTTTCTCCTTTCGACCAGTTTATTGTAAAGGGCTACCGCTTTATTAAAAGCGTATCGCTTTCTACAGCCGAAGATTTTGGCCTTGAGTTAACCAACGTAGAAGAAGAAACCGTGCCTATACGTATTGCACCAAGCAGCAAAATAGAATTGCAGCGGGTTAAATAAACCTGCAGCATTGTATTTACTATTCGCCGTATTTTAAGGTTGTGTTTTTAGTACGCGTATGCTTTTATTAAAGCGGCCGCTTTGCAGTTGCAATACATATACCCCTTGCGGCATGGCCGACATATCGTATTGAATAGTTGAAACACCCGAACCCAGGTTAGCTACTTTGCCTTCTCCCGCATTTCTTCCATCCAAACCGGCAATAGAATAATGCAACTGCACGTTGCCCTGCACATGGCATAGTATATTCAATACACCATCTACAGGGTTAGGGTAGGCCCCTATTAAAATATCAGCTTCTATATCCTGTATGCCGGTTACTATTATCTGCTGCGCAGCCGAAGTATTGCTACAGCCATTCACCGTAACCTGCAGGCTGTAATTACCTGTTTGATTAACCAGGTAGCTATCACCATCGGCATTTGGAATTGGGGTGCCATTTCTGTACCACTGGTATTGCGCGCCTGCCGTGTTAGCAGTAAGCAGTTTGTTGTTTACTACAAACGTGGCATCGGGCAGCGCTGTGCCAGCAGCATTTATAGTAGCCGAAGCCGTTCCGCAATACCCTACCTGCGAAACTGTAACTGAATAACTTCCGGTAACATCGCTAACAGTGGCAGTAGTGGCCCCGTTAGACCACACATAGCTACTGAACGATGATGGCTCCACCTGCACTGTAATAGTATCGCCGGCGCAGATGGTTGAATCGTAAGCAAGCACAGGTGTAATTACATCCGCCCCGGTTACAATGGTAATAGTATCGGCACCGGTAGAG
The DNA here is from genome assembly GCA_035299425.1 of Chitinophagales bacterium. Taxonomy (GTDB): domain Bacteria; phylum Bacteroidota; class Bacteroidia; order Chitinophagales; family LD1; genus Bog-950. The sequence continues at coordinate 52,287 of DATGWP010000181.1, forward strand.
GTACATTGCCCGTTGCTATTGCTCACATTTACAATATAGGTGCCCGCAGCAGTTACCTGCAAAGTTTGCGTAGCCGAATTACCCGGCAGCCAGGTGTACGTACTAAAACCAGTGCCCGCATCCAGTGTTACCGTTTGGCCTGCGCAAATGGTAGTTTGTGTGGCCGTAATATCCACCGCTGTATTGCCTGCTCCGGCCGTAGATATAGATACCGTTTGCGAAGTATCGCTACAGCTGCCCTGCGTAACTATTACAGCATAATTGCCGCTTGTGTTTACCGCCAGTGTATCTGCCGCTTGCCCATCTACCACTGCACCATCTTTCAACCATACATAGGCAGCACCGGTAGGTGTGGCAAACAATGTTTGCGATGCACCATTGCAAAGCAGCAAAGGCCCATCGGGCGAAAGCTGCGCAGCAGGCACTGTATTAACCACTACATTTTGTATAGATGAAACAGCGCTATCGCACTGGTTGTAAACCGTAACCCGGTAGTTACCACTCTGCGCCACACTAATAGCCTGCACCGTTGCACCGGTTGACCATTTATACGTATACGCCGAACCGGCATTGGCTGTAAGCGTTACGCTGCCGCCATTGCAAAAGCTAAGCGGCCCGCTGGCGCTTACGTTGGCCACCGGCAAAGCAAATGCCTGTAAGTTGAATGCAGCTGTACCTGTGCAGCCCGATGCATTGGTAACAGTAACGGTATAGTTACCGGCCTGCGATGCTGTAATAGTAGCCGTAGCAGCGTTATTGCTCCATTGGTAAGCGCTGAAACTACCCGCACTAAGCACCGTGCTATTATTGCCACACAAATACGGCTGGGTACTGCTTATAGTAGTAGCAGCAGCCTGGCCCTGCGCAACTGTTTTGCTGGCCGTAGTGCTGCAACCATTGGCATCGGTAGCTGTTAAAGTATAAGTGCCGCCGGCATTTACTGTAGCCGACGATGTGTTGCTACCGGTGCTCCATACATATGAACTAAAACCGGTAGAAGAAAGTGTAACAGTACTGCCGGGGCATACCGTATTAGCACCGGTAATGGCAGGCGCATTTGTGGTGTGGGTGTTTACAGTAACAGCATCGCTGGCGGTTTGCCCGCCATTGGTTACCGTTACGGTATAGGTAGTGCTGGTGGCCGGTGTAGCAACCGGATTGGCACATGTAGTGCAACTTAAGCCTGTAGCGGGCGACCATGCGTAGGTAGTACCGCTGGTGTTAGATGCCGTAGCCTGCAATTGTGTACCGGTATTGGGACACACGGTAATATCATTGCCGGCACCAACTGTTAAGGCAACCTGTGCCGGTGTTATTACATACTGCTGGTGAAAAATAGAATCGCCGGAAGAGCCATTGCTATTGTTGCTTTTATTTACAGCCGTGTAGAATGTAATGTTCCCAACGTTGGTAGCAGGGGCGGTCCAGTTAAAACTCCAGGTGTTGTTGGTGTTGGCGCTCTTATGGCCAATGTATTTGATAGTGCCTTGTGTTTGCAGGCTGGTATTGGCAGCATTGGTTACAGCAAAAGTGCCGGCATTGGAGTTGGCAGCTGAAAGCGCCGACATAGAAAAGCCTGGCCTGGCCGAATTACCCAATACCGTAAAATTCATAATGTATGCAGTGCCGGGCGTATACTCAAAACCGGCTAGGGCCACCTGGTTGCCGCTGGTAGTGCCAATAGTAACCGTAGCACGGCTGGCCGTAAAGGCCCCGAACGTGCTATGGCAGCCCGCGCGTGCGCAGGTGTTGTTGTTTACAGGGTCTTTTACGCTGCCGGTATCGGGCTGGGCGCTATGCGATTGCGCCGTTTTGAAGGTGAGCGAATAGCCAAGGCATATTACAAATGAAATCCAAAGGAAAATTTTACGCATGTAAAACCTATTGATGAGTTAAAAAATACTTATTGCAAAAAGGGCATGGGTTTGCTGTAGACGATAAATCTATAGCAGACACCGCGCAATTCTTACTGTAATAAGAAAGCTACGATAAGATAATGTGGGGTTTGGGTATAACTAAAACAATTCAACTACATAAAATGTTTTAGCAGGCGCACTTCTTCCTGGCTCAGGAACCTCCAGCGGCCACGGGGTAAATCCTTTTTGGTAAGGCCTGCAAAGAATACCCGGTCCAGCTTCTCAACTTCATAACCACAGGCTTCGAACAAGCGGCGTATAAAGCGGTTTTTGCCCGTGTGTATCTGCACACCTACTTCGGCTTTATTCTTAGGGTTAGGGTAAGCTATTTCGTCCAGTTCGGCAATGCCATCTTCCAGCACTACACCACCTTCGGCTATTTTATCAAAATCTTCTTTGCGTAATTTTTTATCCAGTATTACATGGTATACTTTCTTCACCTCGGTGCTTGGGTGGGTTAGCTTTTGTGCCAGCTCACCATCGTTGGTAATAAGCAATACGCCGGTAGTCTGGCGGTCGAGGCGACCCACAGGGTATAAACGTGGTTTCTTGATAGAATCTATCTGATCGTAAGCGCCGCGCAAAAGTTCCATTACGGTTTTGCGGTCGTTTTCATCTTTCACAGTGGTGATGTAATCCTTCGGTTTGTTCAGCAGTATGTAATACTTCTTCTCCAGCGAAAGCACCTTACCATCAAACTCCACTTTATCTTTCACATTCACTTTGTGGCCCATTTCGCGCACCACAGTGCCGTTAACTTTTACACGGCCCTCTTTAATAAGGTCATCGGCAGCGCGGCGCGAAGCCACACCTGCATGCGATATGTATTTGTTCAAACGAACTTCATCAGGAAACTTTTCCTCCGGTGCATAAATCTCCTCTCCGTCAACTTCTTTACCGCGCTTAGGGCTTACGTACTTTTTGGCAACAGATTTTTTATCGCCTTTGGTAGCGTCAAACTTTTTCTTCTCAAATTTCTTATCCAATGCACCACTGCTGCGCTCAAACATTTTTTTGGCGGCAGCCTCTAATGCGGGGTTCCCTTTCTTCGATTTATCCCACTTTTTGTAGGGAATAGAAGATGTTTTTGTTTCCCGCTTGGGGCCTTTATCTGATGATTTTTTCTGCACGTGGTAAACCTAAGTGATTCTTTAAATAATACAAACAAAATAGCCCTAAGACTTGCGAAGTTTTAAAAGCTTCAAAAGTCACTTATCGCACCCCTTTAATTTAATTCTATCGAGATAATTTCCACTCTTCTTTCAAGAGCAGCGGCGGGGTTATACACCGAATTGCGCTTATCAATCCGGCTATCGCTTATTTCTTTGGCGGCTGTTTCTTCACCAAACGATTCGTTTTTAATCAGCAGCTTACCACTGGCTATGTAGCTTAGCAACATCCCCTCGCGGTAGTGGTAGAAGTAATTGCGCAACGATGCTACACGCCTGTAGCCCAGCTTAATGTTATACTCGTTAACGTTTAGCGGCGAGCAGTAACCCTTAACTGTAACTTCTACCTTATTGCCTGCCTCTAAAAGCTCTTTAAGCTGCGCACTGAATGCCACCAGGTCGTAGTAGCCTTTATCTACTTTGCTAATAAACAGCGAATCAATTTCCCTTTTAGCGCTTAGCTTATCATCGCCTTTCAATCCCTTCAAATATTCCCGCTCATATTCAAAGCGCCGCTGCGAGTAGGCCTCATACGTTTGGCGATAATCTAACTTAGTAGTATCGCTAAGTGTGCGGGCATCGGGTTCGTCGTTATGAAAATACAACTGCACGCCAACTTTTTGTTTTACCTGTTTCAGTTCTTTATTGATAATAACATCCGGAACAATGGGCTTCTCCTGCGCCAACACAGGCGGCACCACCGGCGCAACTATAGGCGTATCCTGCTTAGCTGCAATTACAGATGTATCAACCTTAACTATTGCCGGGGTATCTACTACAACAGCCACAGGTGTATCTATCTTCACCACAGGTGGTTCAATAGGCCTTTGCACTTTTTTGCCTGTGCCATAAGCATAAATATCGTTACAGCAGGTTTCAGCTTCTATAAAATAAGAGCCCTTACGGTTAGATGTAATATACGCCCGCGAGTCATCTACCGCCTTTGAATAATACAAATCGTTCTGCGGTGTATTGATGGGCATCAGCAAATTCTTAGGGTCGCTCCACGTAGCTGCCTCACCGGTAGTTTCAAAAATATCGTAGCCGCCAAAACCGTAATGCCAGTCGCTGCTAAAAAACAGCTTCTTATTATTTACATCATAAAACGGTGTTATCTCGTTGCCCTGGCTGTTTATTTTGGTTCCTGCATTTACAGCAGGCTGATAGGTACCATCGGCATTCAGTTTGCTCACCCAAATATCCATTTGTCCCTGCCCCCCTTCTCGGTCCGATGAGAAGAATAACACCTCATTGCCTGCCTTATCAAAACCAATGGCAGGCTGTGTGTTGGTAGCAGCCGGGTCGTTTACCTGCTCGCCCAATTTCTCGGCCGGCGACCACTTAAACGTATCGAACTTAGTTACATAAATATCGCAACGTGTTTTTGTTTTGTCCTTCTGCTCGCATTGGGTAAAAACAAATTTTCTCGAGTCGGGCGAGTAGTTGCCGTTGCCTATGTTCAACTCCTGGTTAGCACCTTCAGGCGTATAGGTCAATGCAAAGTTGGGCGGCTGATTGTAGATGCGCACCAGGTACTTCTCATTCTTTTTATCGGTAGATATATTGTGCAGCGCCGAGTATTGAATCTTATCGGGAAACACATGCATGGCATTGAACTCCGATTGCGGTGTATTTACCTCCTTACCCAGGTGCTCAATCTTTATTGAATCATTTTTCTTCGCGTTATCCCGTATCCAGTTACAGGCCTCTATTTCCTGTTGGGCCTTAGCATGGTAATAATCTTTCTTCCTGTTCTTATTATGAAAGCGGTGGAACAGCTTTTGAGCCTCTTCGCATTTACACTCGCAGGTGTTGCGCAGCACCTCGCCCAGCCAGAATATGGCCATGGGGTACTTATTGCTTTTATCCAGTTTTAGCACAGCACGGTAACCCGCAGTGGCACCCACCAGGTCATTAAACATGCGGCTGGCCTCGGCGTACTTATAATGCAACTCAGCATTCTCATCATCCTTTTTAATGGCATCGTTGTAATAGCGCGATGCCGCGTAGTAATCGCCCTCTTCAACTTTCTTATCGCCGGCTTTGGTCAACTGCAACGCAGATTGCGCATTAGAATCTACTACTATCAATAGCAGACACAACAGGGCAAGAAATATGCCCCTGCATTTAGTTGCCGTCTGATGATTGATAACTGCTAACTGTATTCTCATAGAAACGCCGGACACACCGCCCCCGGTTTATTTATCTTTTTCACTTTGGCTAATATGTATATCACGCTCACTTCAAAGCCACCATTGTAGCGGCTGGCTGCGCGCAGCTTCGAAAAGTTCACATCGTAGCTAAGGTTTACCTGCAGGTTGTCGTAATCCATACCGGCAAATAACCAGCCTGCCTCGGCCGAGCGGCCATAAGCACCCAGATTAAGCGCAATGGTATGCAGCGATTTCATAGCTACATAATACTTTACATGCGCGCCATAGCCTACTTCGTATTTGCTATCCTGCATTTGAAACTGCACCTCAGGCACTATATCTACCCGCTTGGCCACCTTAGCCTGCGCGCGGGTGTGTACCGTAAAACGCGGGTTTAGCTTAACCGAGTTATCGTTATAAAAAGTTTGCTTAGGCTGTGTTAAGTGCGTAGCACCAAAGCCTACAGTAAAATTTGTGCGCTCTGTTTTTGTATAGCGATATGCAAGGCCCACACCCAGATCGAAATAATTAAACCGTGTGCGCGCAAAGGTTTCATCTACACCAATGTTAGGGTCAAACACATCACCGTTCCACTGGTTGTCAAAATTGAGTTTGCTGTAATTAATGTTGCGGTTAACCAGGCCAAACTGCATACCACCGCTTAGTGCGTGGTGGTTCTTCTTATCCAGCATCTTTGTGTAAGAAACAGATAGCGCTGTATTAAGCGAGGTAAAACGCGAATCGCCTGCACGGTCAAAAAAGAACACCAGCCCCCCTCCTATCCTATCGCCGTTTTTAAGTGTGGCGAAATTCATTTCGGCCGATGCTGAGAAGGTATTATACCTAACCGGTACCGATGGCCACTGGTTGCGGTAGTTGCCTACAAACCTAAAATCGCCATCGAACAAATTAGTGTTAGCGGGGTTTTGGTTCAGCGGCGAAAAATTGAACTGAGAGAAGTGTATATCCTGTGCTTGTAGATCACAGAACACAGAGCCCAGACCATATACAAATACAAGCGCCAGAAACAATGTTCTGCTACCTGCCTTCATATATGTATAGCTTCTTTTCATTTTCAAATCCCTATTATCTTATTAAAGTCACATTGCCCTTCAACTCAAACTTTTTGCCGCCATCGCACAGGCCCTCGGCATACCAGCCAAATACAGCAGGGTCAATTTTCTTACCGTTAAACGTTCCGTCCCAGCCTTTGCTTATATCCTTGGTGTCAAACATTTTTTGCCCCCAGCGGTCGTATACTGCAAAATATAACTGTGTTACATTATTAGCGCGCACATACAATACATCATTCTTACCATCACCGTTAGGCGAAAACGCATTGGGTATATACACCGTGGTTTGCTCGCACGGTGTGCGCTCCAGGTAAACCCACACGGTATCTGTTTTGGCGCAACCGTTTCCATCACGCACTTCTACTACGTATGCGCGGGTTTCGCGTGGGCTGGCCACCGGGTTTACTATATCCAGCGCACTAAGTGTAGAGTCTGCATTCCACATCAGCCATACCGCGTTAGTTGAATCGGCCTGTAGTTGCGATGTTTGGCCTAACTTGATAGTATCGGGGGTAGCCGTGGCTACTACATTGGGCGCTGGGGTAAATATGCTGATGGTTACCGAGTCGGTATATTGGCACTGGTAGCTGTTTTGCGCAGTTACTACAAAGGTGGTGGTTTGCCCTACCCACACCGTTGGTGTAGCAGTGCTGTCTCCGCTTACTATACTGGCATTGGGGCTCCAGTCGTAAACCAGCGGCACCGCAATATTTAAATGGTTGGCCTGTAGCTGTATATTGCTGCCGCTACAAATAACCATATCGGGGTTTATAGATATAGAATCGTACACCACATTTACAGTTTGAAATATTGAGTCGCTGCAAACACCATTTGAAATCTCTAACAGGTAGGTGGTAGTATCTAACGGAAAAGCCTGAGGATTAGGTATAGCCGCATTGCTTAGCGTGGCGGCCGGCTGCCAGGTGTAAGTATTGCCGGTAGCTGCAAAGCCTATTAAGGTAGTATCGCCATAGCAAATAGTAATTGCCGGTAGCGGGTAGGTAGTATCGCTTAGCAAAATAAGTTGCTTGGTCACCGAGTCTACCCTAAGACAGCCGCTATTGTCGCGTACTACCAGGGTAATAGTTTGTATGTTGCCCTGTGTGTAAATGTGTATAGGGTTTTGCAGGGTAGATGTAGTGCCATCGCCAAAATTCCACAGGTAAGTAGCACCGGGGCCTTCGTCCCCGGTACTGGTAAATTCTGCCGTATCGGGCAGGCAACCACTGGCGGGCAACAAAAAGTCGGCATTTAAAGGTACAGGCGGTGGCAAAAGTATGCGCACCGAATCGGAATACAAACAGCCTAAAGATGTTTGCGCCGTAAGGTATACGGTAGTATCGGCCGTAATTACTGCCAGCGGGTTAGCCGTAGCAGCACCGGCTATTATAACACCGGCCGGTGTCCAGGTATATTGCACAAAAGTGTTGCCGCTGTTGCTGGTAGCGCTTAGCACGGTGGTATCGCCGGGGCAGGTGATAGGCGTGTTGGTTATATTCAAATCATCGGTGGTTACTGTTACCGTTTGCCTGAATGTATCGGTACACACACCGTTAGACACCAGCAACTGATACGTAGTAGTGGCCAGCGGCGATGCTATAGGGTTAGATACATCACTCTCATTAAGCGAACCGGTAGGGCTCCACTGATAAGTTAAGGTAGTATCGTTAGTAGGTGGCAGGCCTATCTGCACGCTTTGTGCCGGGCAAATAGTAGCTGGTGATAAGATGTCGGTGCCCGCGCTCGATAGCACCAGTATCTGCGCTTGTGCGGTATCACTGAAATTGCAGGTGCCGGGGTCGCTTACTATAAGTGTAATGGTATATACACCCGACTGCGTAAATGTATGCTGCGGGTTCTGCTGTGCAGATGTTCCACCATCGCCAAATGTCCAGCTATAGGTAGCGGCACCACTGGCGGTGCTGGTATTGGTAATTGGCGTAGCTATACCCGCACAGGCAGCGCTTACATTAAAATCGGCCAGCACTATAGGCAGGTTAAAATCGAATTTAAAAACCCCGTTATTACAATTAGGCGAATTATTAACCTGCGATACTGCACCCGCTGTGGTAGGAAAATCATCATTATTGCCACAACCGGCACACACGCTTTGGTAAACAACACCCCCGCGGTCAAACCGCGAGGTGCCGCCATCCACATGCTCCTGGCTTACCGGACCGCCAAAATAAGTAGCATACGATAATGCCGAGGCATCATCCTCTATCACCATCAAATAAAAATCGCTGTTATCGGTCGTGCTTTGGTGGGCATCGTTAGTCACCGGTAAACCGGCAGTGCCACCAAAACCATTTACCGCGCCACCCCAGCCCGCTACATACACTTTGTTACATAAATCCACCAAAAAGGCGGTAGGCGAAATTGGCGGTATGCCGGTGGCTTGCCCCAGCGAAGTGCTCCACACTATGGTATCTAACTGTGGTTTTAATTTAGTAATAAACAAACCACCGTTCACCACATTGTAAGCAGCATTCCTTATATAGTTACTTCCGCTCGACTCTACCTGCCCCAGCAAAAACACCTCATCATTACGGTTTGCCTCAATAAAAAATGCCTGGTCGTAATCGCTGTAGCCGTAATAGCTCGATTGCAATATCTGCTGCCCGGTTTTACTTATGTGCGCCACAAACCCATCGCAATCGCCACCGGCAAATGTTTGTTGCAGCGAGCCTGTAGTTACCGGAAAGTTAGTTGACTGCGTGCCACCCGTAATATACAGGTCATCGTTCTTATCCAGCGATAAGGAATACACTGCATCATCATCATTACCGCCTATGTAACTGCTCCATATTATATTGGTCAGGTTGTTATTCATTTTAATTATCACCCCATCTAACCCTCCACCGGCATAAGCCGGTTGAAACGGCGAACCGGTTATAGGAAAATCGGCAGACCGGGTGCAGGTTACCACATACACATTGTTTTGGTCATCTATATCTATTTCACCTCTTACCTGGTCGGCATAGTTGTATAGTAGCTGTGTCGAAATATTTAAGCCATCATTACCGGTGCCGCCCACATATGTTGAAGCCAGCAGTTGGGTACCATCGTTGCTCAATCGTGTTATTACTATATCGCTGCCAAACTGATAGTGTACCCCAAGGCCGTTAAATGCATTAGGGTTTGGCCCACCGGCAAATGTGCGGTCATAAGCATTGGCTGTAGTAGGAAAATTATTAGAAGAGGTGGTACCAAAGATGAACAGTTCATCATTACTATTTACAATAAGCGAATGCGGTAGCTCATCCGAAACCCCACCTAAGTAAGTAGAGTAAATACGGCTCGTTCCATCTGCCGAATACTTGGTAATGCCAATATCGGTACCGCTCAGGCTGCCCGCCCCGGTGCCGCCCGCCCAGGTAGTTTGGTAAGCGCCCAGTGTAACCGGGTAGCCGCCGCCCGGCTCATTGATGAATACACTACCTGCTGCATAAGCATTTTTACGGCTATCGTAGGTGGCGCTATAGCCAAAGTTATCGGCAAACGAACCACTGAATGTGCTGAAAATTAGCGTAGGGTCTATTACCAATTCATACTGCTTATTATATCCTTTGGGGAAAGCAAACGAAAGCTCATTACCATTCAGCACATACGCACATTCTACTTCGGTTTTTACCCCGTTTATTAGTTGATAAGCATACGGCGCCTGCTCTACCGCTGTACCCAGCGATGTAGTTACATGCAACGCTTTATCTATTAGCTGCAGGCTGTTTACACCCGCATAGCTTAACTTAATTTGCTCCGGGCTGCTACCTGCTTTTATTACAAAATCATACTTCACATTTGCCTTATCTGAATATACATTCAACGCTATGCCCTTATACAACTCCGGGTATCTTACCTCGCGATACCCCGCCACGCGCGATGCCCATTTAGATTTATCGTTGCCAATAAAGTAGTTGAAATACTCGCTAAGCTTATCTGTGCCCTGCGGCTGGCAAGTGGTCGATGCCCCTATAAATGAAACCCTGAAAGCGTGGCAATGAAAAGTTTTATCAAAATCGGGCGTATATGAATGCTGGTGGTGCTGGTCGCCCCTTATACGTTTCAAATCATCCAGCGAAAACAGGTTGTAGGTAAAAGCGCCCTTCTCCAGCAGCATATTGCCGCCCTTCATGGGTGCGTTAAACACAATGCGCTCATCCCACTGCCCTTTGTTTTGCTTAAAAACCAGTTGACGGCAATCGGCGCAAGATGCGCCTGCAAAGCCATTAATTGTAAGCGCCGTTAAAAATAAAAGCGTGGATAAAAATTGCCTCATAGGTTACAGTTACCAAAATAAGGAAAGTATTTTGAATAGTAAGAGCAAAAACCCTGCGCTTAGGTTGCGCAGTAACAAAACGGAGGGAATGGATTACTGGTTGCCTTCTTTGTTGGGTGTATTATCAGCCTCAGGCTCATCGCTGGTGGCATTGTTCTCATCAAACAACTCTGCCACAGGTGGCGCGTCAGATATTACTTCCGGCACTTCGCCTACAGTATTGCCATCAGGCTGCGGCAATACATCTTTAAGCTTAGGCAACTCTTCGGTAGAGTTAATACCAAAATAATCGAGGAATGTTTGGGTTACTCTATATAATATGGGTTTGCCGGGTGCATTCTCCAGGCGGCCGCAAATTTCAATCAACTCTTTTTCCAATAGCTTTTCTACCGAGTAGTTGCAATCTACACCGCGTATCTTTTCGCACTCTACTTTGGTAATAGGGCCGCGGTAAGCAATAATAGAAAGTGTTTCCAGCGCAGCAGTAGACAAGCGCTTCTTCTCCTTCTGGCCAATAAAGGTAGCTACGGTATTATAGTACTCAGCTTTAGTAAAAAACTGGTAGCCTCCACCTATTACACGCAGTTCAAATGCATAAATATCACTTCTGAATTTTTCCTGCAGGTCGTTTAATACCGACTCTACAATCTGCGCATCCAGCACAGTGCCCGGAAAAGCCTTGCTCAACACACTTATTATATCCTCTTTGGTAACAGCGGTTTCGCTGCTAAACACTAAGGCCTCTATATGTTGATGAAGATTTTCCATTAGGGTATAAACTTAACTATCCTTTTTCTTCAAGGGCGGCTGCACCACCTACTATTTCCAATATTTCTTTGGTAATAGCGGCCTGGCGCTCGCGGTTGTACTGTATCTTAAGGCTGCGCATAAGCTCGTTGGCATTGTTGGTAGCGGCATCCATAGCCACCATACGCGCGCCGTGCTCCGATGCATTGGTATCCAGCATAGCTTTGAAAAGCTGGGTATTCAAAATCTTTGGCACCAGTTCTTCCAATAGCTTTTCTTTCTCCGGTTCAAATATGTAATCGGCCTTGGTTTTGCTTACCTTGCTATCTGCCGATGGCTCTACAGGAAGGAAACGCTCAATCATAAAACGCTGCGTAGCGGCGTTTACAAACTTGGCATATACCAGCTCAATTACATCATATTTCTCTTCGGCAAATGCCTGCATTAAAAACTCAGAAACCTTTTTTGAGCTTTCGAAGTTAAGGCCCTGTATCAGGCTTACGTGGTCGTTTATAAAAGTAAGTTCCTTGTCTTTCTTAAAGAAATCAAGGCCTTTTTTACCTACCGATAAAAGTGTAACGCCACCTTTCTTTTTCTGCTCGGCATAGGTTTCGTTAATTACACGGCGGGCAGTTTTTATCAGGTTAGAGTTAAAGCCCCCGGCCAAACCTTTATCCGATGTTACAAGCACCACCAGTACATTCTTAGGCTCGCGCTTTTTGTTAAACGATAGTGAGCTTCCGCCCTCCATACCACTCATTATATTGCTTAGTATCTCGTTCAGCTTTTCAGAGTATGGGCGCATTTGCAAAATGCGGTCCTGTGCGCGCTTCAGTTTAGAAGCTGCAACCAGTTTCATCGCTTTGGTAATTTGCTGTGTAGTATTTACACTGGCTATACGTATTCTAACTTCTTTTAGGTTGGCCATATTCTAATTATCGGTTAATGCCGGCTTGCGCCTGCATGGGCTTTTTAATTTTGCGCGGCAAAAATAGAAGAATACGGGATAGATACAAGGGAATTTTAACGCTGGTTTACATCCCGACAAAAGACTAAAAATCAACCATTTACACTTACAAATGCAGCATAATCATCTAAAATAGCCAACAGCATGTTTGCAAAGCGGTAGTTTGCCCTTTCCTGCAGGTCAATTCCCTTTAAATACTGTCCTTCGTACAAGGTTAGCTCTTCGGCGGCCTCCGGCACCCTTACAAGGTACACATACTTGGTATTGGGCCGAGCCTCGTTGGGGCTGTAAAAGGTTTTGTAAAGAGTATAAGCATTTACATCAATATCCAGTTCTTCTTTCAATTCGCGCACCAAAGCCACTTCGGGTGTTTCATTCTCCTCTACCCTACCGCCAAACAAATCCCAATAGCCCGGAAAAGGAATTTCGGGTTTCTCATCCCTTAAATAAATAAGCAGTTTGTTGTTGCGGTCGAAAATTAGGGCGGTAGCTACCTGGTGCATATATGTGCCACGAATAACACTATTTAAATGCAGATGAATAAAGAAAATTGATGTAATTCGTAACAAATACCCATGCCATGAGATTACTTCTACTCCTTCTTATGCTATCGTTTCAGCTTTCTGCCCAGCGCGATTACGCACAGTATGTAGACCCTTTTATAGGCACCGGTGGGCATGGCCACACCTTTCCCGGCCCTACTCTGCCTTTTGGCATGGTGCAGCTAAGCCCCGATACGCGCCTAAGCGGTTGGGACGGCTGCTCGGGCTATCATTACTCCGATAACCTTATCTATGGTTTTTCGCACACACACCTTAGCGGCACCGGCTGCTCCGATTATGGGGATATACTATTAATGCCTACCACGGGCAAGGTGCAGGTAAACAACAAAAAATATTCGAGCACCTTTAAAAAAGAAAGCGAAAAAGCAAGTGCAGGCTACTACACGGTGTATTTAGATAAGCCCAAAGTAAAGGTAGAATTAACCACTACCACCCGCACCGGCCTGCATAAATACACGTTTAGCAAAGCCGGTTCATCTAATATTATACTTGACCTTACCCACCGCGACTTTGTAAAATCGGGCGAGATAAACATAACCGGCAACAACGAAATATCGGGCATGCGCATCAGCAAAGAGTGGGCTAATAACCAGATACTTTATTTTGTCATCCAGTTCTCTAAGCCCTTTGCTAATTCGGGTATTGCCAAAGCCGATGCGCGGCGCGAAGGTGCCAAACACGATACCGGTAGCCTGCTAAAAGCCTTTGCTACTTTTGAAACTACTGAAGGCGAAGTGATATACGCCAAAGTGGGGATAAGCGCTGTAAGCGTAGAAGGTGCGCGCGAAAACCTGTTGGCCGAGCAACCGGGTTTCGATTTTGATAAAACGCTGGCCGCCGCTAAAGAAGCCTGGAACAAAGAGCTTGCACGAATTGATGTAGAAAGTAAAGACGCCAGTACCCTGCGCAACTTTTATACGGCGCTGTATCATGCTATGATAGCCCCCAACACCTATAGCGATGTAAACAACAAATTCCGCGGCCGCGATTTTGAAGTACACGAGGCTAAAGGTTTTAACTACTACACCGTATTCTCTTTATGGGATACCTACCGTGCCCTGCACCCATTGCTTACTATAATAGACCGCAAGCGCACAGGCGATTTTGTAAATACGTTTGTTACACAGTTTGAGCAAGGTGGCCGCCTACCGGTGTGGGAACTAAGCAGCTGCGAAACATGGTGCATGATTGGCTACCATGCTGTACCGGTAATTACCGATGCTTATTTAAAGGGCATTACCAGCTTTGATGCAGCTAAGGCTTATGATGCTATGAAGTTTAGCGCTATGGAAGACCGCAACGGTTTGAAGAGCTACAAGGCCAACGGTTACATTCAACAACTGGATGCCGGTGAAAACGTATCGCGCACACTGGAGTATGCTTACGATGATTGGTGCATTGCCATGGCTGCTAAAAAGCTGGGCAAAACCGAAGACTACAATTACTTTATTAAACGCGCGCAGAACTATAAAAACCTATACGACCCAAGCACCGGTTTTATGCGCCCGCGCAACGGTGCATTTATGTCGCCCTTCGACCCTTATAAAGTAGACCATAACTATACCGAAGGCAATGCCTGGCAGTATTCGTTTTATGTGCCGCAGGATATTAGCGGACAAATGAAACTACTGGGCGGCAAAGAAAAACTGGCTTCTTTCCTCGATACATTATTTACTACCTCATCTAAACTTACCGGCCACAAGCAACCGGATATAAGTGGTATGATAGGCCAGTACGTACATGGCAACGAACCCAGCCACCAGATAGCTTACGAATATAACTACGCAGGCCAGCCCTGGAAAACACAAGCTATGGTGCGGCGCATTATGAATGAGATGTACCACGATAAACCCGATGGGCTTTCGGGCAATGAAGATTGCGGGCAAATGAGCGCCTGGTATATTTTCAGCGCACTGGGTTTTTATCCGGTATGCCCCGGCAGTGAGCAATATGCCATTGGCTCACCGGTGGTAGATAAGGCCAGCATACATTTAGAAAATGGCAACCACTTTAGCATAACTGTAAACGACAATCAGCCCAAAAACGTTTATATCAGCTCGGTAAAACTAAACGGCAGCGACTACGCCAAAAGCTACCTCACCTATACCGACATAACCAACGGCGGCACACTTGAAATAAACATGAGCGCTGAACCAAACAAAAACTGGGGCAGTGGAGAGGGTGATGTGCCGGTGCAGGGGATAGAGTAAGGATTACTTATAGCGTCTACTTTAGCGATATTTAGCTGGTGTAATTTTGGCTAAAGCCAAGTCTCACACTTCATCAATCCGTTGGCTAAAGCCAACGGCAATGAACCCTGCAACTAAAAGGCAGCTCATTGCTATTGGCAAAAAGAAGAGTTGCACATACAACGTTTACCCCATACTGTATAAACTGAGCCAATCATTGCCGTCTGCTTTAGCTGACGGACACGGAATACTACCCACTCCTGGCTTTAGCCAAAAAGAGACGCGATAAAGCTGGTATGAAATTTTGGCTAAAGCCATTATTTTAACCTATACACCCGTTGGCTAAAGCTAACGGCAATGAACCCGACCATAGAAAGGCAGCGCATTGATATTGCTGAAAATCTGAAGAACTACACATATAACAGTTAGCCCATACCAATATGAACTGAGCCAATCATTGCCGTCTGCTTTAGCAGACGGACACGGAATACTACTCACTCCTGGCTTTAGCCAAAACAGACGATATAAAGCTGGTATGAGAATTTGGCTAAAGCCATTAATTTTACCTTATACACCCGTTGGCTAAAGCCAACGGCAATGAGTTAAACCACATAAAGCCCCCTTATGTCATTTGTAAAAATTTGGGTTCACCTGGTATTCGCCACTAAAGATAGAGAGCCACTTCTTAACAAAGATATACGCCATGACCTCTACAATCATATAATAACTAACTGCAAGGAAAAAGAAATTTACCTACAAACCATTAACGGCTACACAGATCACATTCACTGCTTAGTGTCCCTGGGCAAAGACCAAAACATCTCTAAAATTGCTCAACTTATAAAAGGTGAATCTTCCTTTTGGATAAACAAAATGCACCTAACTAAACAGAAGTTTGCCTGGCAAGATGATTACTTCGCAGTATCGGTAAGTGAATCGCAGGTAGAGCAGGTAATCCAGTATATTAAAAATCAAGAAGTACATCACGCTAAAAAATCATTTGCGCAAGAGGTAGATGAGTTTATGACCAAATATGGTTGGGTGCGGTTGAAAGAGGAGTAAAAAACATGCTGGGTAAGTTACCCCCCACCACCCCTACGTTGAAAACTCCCCTTACCCCTCCCAAACCTTTTCTTCATATTCGGTTTATAAACTACATACCACATGGCCAATAAATCATCAGCCTCGGGCACATTTGCCGCCGTTGTTTCTATCTTCTTCTTCTGGGGTTTTATGGCTGCCAGCAATGGTATCTTTATCCCTTTTTGTAAAGACCATTTTCAGCTATCGCAATTTCAAAGCCAGCTGATAGATTCTACTTTCTACGGCGGCTACTTTATCGGCTCCATTGTGTTATTCATTTATACCTACATGTTTAAAAAAGATTTTGTGCTGGAGCAGGGCTACCCCAAATCTTTCGCCATAGGCCTGATTATTTCTGCCATAGGTGCCGCTTGTATGATACCATCGCTGCACATAGGCAGCTACGGGCTTATACTTACTTCATTCTTCATCATCGCCCTTGGCTTTAGCTTGCAGCAGACCGCCGCCAACCCGTTTGTAGTATTACTGGGCGAGCAGCGCACCGGCGCACACCGTTTAAGTTTAGCTGGTGGTGTAAACTCGGTAGGCACTACCATCGGACCGCTTATAGTTGCATACTTTTTGTTTGGCAGCATTACCGGCAGCGGCAGCGCACCGGTTGACCTTAAAAGCGTGGACATACTATACGTAGGCCTTATCATCCTTTTTATGGCACTGGCGCTTATAGCCTACCGCATTAAAATGGATAAGCCAGCCGATAGCAACCAGAACTTTTCATTCGATGCACTTAAATACCCGCAACTGCGCCTGGGTATGATTGCCATATTTGTATATGTAGGCGTAGAGGTTACCATACAAAGCAATATGGGCGCCCTGCTTAAGTTACCCGAGTATGGCGGCATAGCCAACGAGTTTCTTTTCCCTTTTATTTCGCTGTACTGGGGCAGCCTTATGATAGGCCGCTGGACCGGCTCGGCAGAGGCGATTACCGAAAACAAAGGCACTAAAAAATTATTGATGATAGTATTGCCAATACTGGCATTTGCATTGGTATATGTGGTTAATTACATTAAGGCAAATGCTATACCGCAAATAGACCTGAACACCCTGTTTATACCGTACATTGGTTTTGTGCTATTCATGGTGGCTGTAGCTTTCTTTACTATTGAAAACTCAGCGGTTATGCTACTTGCGTTTTCGCTGTCGGCTATGGCTTGCATGATAGGCGGTTTGCTTACTACCGGTAACCTGTCCATCCTGTTTTTTATGAGCGGTGGGCTGTGGTGTTCGGTATTGTGGCCGTGCATATTCTCTAATGCTATTAAAAACCTGGGTAGCTATACTTCGCAGGCATCGGCATTTCTTATCATGATGATATTGGGCGGCGCTGTTATACCGCCGTTTCAGGGCTGGCTGGCCGATGTTACCGATATTAAAACATCGTATATAGTAGCACCGTTATGCTTTGCCTACCTGGCCTTCTACGGCTGGAAAATGAAGGATATACCCAGCGAAGAGGGGGCAGCAAAACCGGTAGCGCATTAATACTAACGCAACCTGTCCAGGCTGCGGATGGTGTTTTCATCTTTGCGTATATATACTATTGCCAGAATCTCCAGTACAATAGCTACCAGTGAGAAGATATTCCACTTGCGGTAAATAACATCGCCTATAAATACCTTGGTTTGAAACTTATAAAACACAAACGCCGCAGCGCTGGTTATTAGCACAATAGCAAACCAGCAAAACAACATTTGCAGGCTTCTTTTCTTAAAAAGAAAAATGGCAATAAGCGTAAAACCCATAGCCGTACCCAGCATAATGGCATTAAAAAAGATTATATAAGGCACACTGGCTATAGGCAGGGTATGCCCTATTTCGTAACCCTTGGTAGAGTTTGTAAAGTGCTGGGTTTCTACCGATACCAGTGGCAGAAATAAAAGTAAGCCCATGGCAATAATTGCCAGTAGTAAAAAAACTGTTTGTATTCTTTGTATCATAGTAAGGCGTTGAAAAGTTATTTTTGGCGCGGTAAACCTAAATTATTTCGCGAAATGAACGCATACATTGTTGACGCACTGCGCACCCCTATTGGAAAATTTAACGGAACCCTAAGTACCATACGTCCGGATGACCTGGCCGCACATGTTATAAAAAAACTGGTGGAACGAAATGCCGCCTGGCTGGATGTGGCGCAAATAGAAGAAGTAGTATTGGGTGCCGCTAAC
>DATGWP010000182.1:0-6386 GCA_035299425.1 Chitinophagales bacterium
CCCCGCCGTAACGACTACTATCTGCAGTTGCAAAACGTACCCGGTTACAGCGGTATCTTCATCCACACCGGCAACACCGAGGCCGACACACAAGGCTGCTTGCTACCCGGCCAAACCACCGCCGCCGATTTTATAGGCAACAGCAAAAAAGCCCTCGAAGCACTTGAGAAAAAAGTATTCGCTGCACTAAGCAACAAAGAAGAAGTAACCATCACTATTCAATAACCTGACCCCCTAGCCCCCCGCCGTGGCGGGGGAACAATACCAACAGCCGGATTCTGTATTGGCTGTTCGGTTCCCCCTTTAGGGGGCTAGGGGGTGGCTGCTTGTATTTTCTCATTACTAAATACTCACTACTAAATACTCCTATGCATTACATCACAACAACAGATTTATCGGCCATCATCCGCCAACCGGTATTAAACGAGATTAGCGAGAACACACCCGCTAACCTTACCGAGGCCAGCGCCAGCGCCAAAAGCGAAGTAGAAGACTACCTGAACACACTGTACGACACCGTGCAGATTTTTAACCGCACCGGCGACGACCGCCACCGAAGTGTAGTGCGCGTTATGTGCGAGCTCACGTTGTATTATGCACACAAGCGTATCAACCCGCACAACATACCCGAGTTGCGCCGGCAAGGCTACCAGGATGCTATCAACTGGCTAAAGGATGTGCGCGATGGCCGCATGGCGCCCCGCGGGCTACCGCGCATTGAAAACGAAGACGGCATCCTGCAATCCACCAACCGCTTCAACACCGACCAGCGCTTAACCGAAGGTTGGTAAATACAGCCCCCTAACCCCTAAAGGGGGAACAATCCCAACAGCCGGATTCTGTATTCGCTGTTCATTCCCCCTTTAGGGGGCTAGGGGGTGGCTGTTGGCTGTTAAACTCCCCTCCTTAACAAGGAGAGGTGGCTCGCTTCAGCGAGACGGGGTGGTGCTGTTAGCTGCCCAAAACACATAAACTAATTTCTACTATGAAAAACAAAACCAACAACATGAAGAAACCGGCTGTTAAAGCCCCCTTTAGGGGGTTGGGGGTGGCTGCTGGGCCTCCTATCATCAACCAAATCATCCAGCTCGGCCGCGACTACAGCGCCAAGAGCATTGCGAGTTGGAAAACCGCTGTGCGCCTGGCGGAGCACCCGCTATACCCTAACCGTGTTAAGCTATACGACCTCTATGCCGACATGGTGTACGACCTGCACTACCTCAGCCTGAAGCGCAAACTGCTTACCAGTGCCACCGGTGCAAGGTTCAGTGTGATCGATGCTGATACCATGGAGATAGACAAAGACGCTACACGCCTGCTGCAAAGCGAGTGGTTCGAGCAGTTTGTAGAACACCGGGTAGATACCGACTTCTGCGGGCATACCCTGCTGCAGATAAACGAAGCTAACCCCGATACCGGTTGTGTGCAATTGCAATTAGTGCCGCGCAAAAACGTAGTGCCCGAAAAAGGCGCCTGGTTGCCTATGGCCGGCACGCACGATTATCAACCTTACCGCGATACTCCATCAATGGATTGGCTCATAGAATTAGGCCGCACGCACGACCTTGGCTGGCTCAACGTAATTGCCAAAGAGATTATTTACAAGAAGGTAAGCTTCATTTGCTGGAGCGCTTTTGAAGAGCGCTTTGGTAACCCCATGGCCAAAGCTAAAACCAATACGCGCGATAGCGTAGCGGTAGATAAGCTCGAAAAGTTTCTGCGCGAGATGGCCACTAACAGCTATGCCATTATAGATACAGCCGAAGAGATTGAATTTGTGCAAACCACGCAAACCGATAGCTACAATGTATTTGATGCAATGATAGAGCGCTGCAACAGCGAGATGAGCAAAGCCATACTGCTGAACATTATGAGCGGCGATGTAGGCAAAAACGGCAGCCGCAGCCAGAGCGAAGTACATGCACAAACCGGTGCCAGTGCTATCAGCGCCTTTCTGCGCTCGGTAGAGTATAGTGTAAACAACAACTTGTTTCCCAAGCTGATAAAACACGGCTTCAACCTGCAGGGCAAAATACTGAAGTACACCGAAGACAAATCTATAAGCAAAGAAACCTTCGAACAACACATGTGGATGGACGACCGGTTCGACATAGACCACCGGTTCTTTGCCGATACCTACGGCGTGCCTATCAAGGGAAGAAAAACCCCTCAACCCACTAAAGAAAATTCAGAACCAACAAGCATCGACCCGGCTGTTACTCCCCCTATAGGGGGCAGGGGGGTGGCTGTTACTGACGTCCTCCGCGGCGACTTCCACAGCTTTGTAAAAATGCACGCCGCTATAGAGGAACTCTATAACCACAAGCATTAAGCCCCTAACAGCTGTTAGCTATCCGCCAGTAGCCACGGGCTGTTGGCTGCTATTCCTCCCCTGGGGGAGGTTAGGTGGGGGATGTATTCTGCCACCACGCACAATATTTTCTTCATTCCACCACAAGCATACTTTCTAATCCCCCTCATCACTCCAACGTGACACCCGAACAATACATTGAACAATTAGCCCACTCCCTCTACACCGGCACCCACACCGGGGCTGTAGATAGCTACCTTGTATACCGCGATGCACAACTGCTAATGCAGCACTGCTACACTGGCTTTGATGCAAACTTTGATACACCGGGGCTTACAACTAACCAGTTTACTATGCTGCAGGATATGGAGCATAACATTTACCAATTTGCTACTTTTAAAAATCATCGCTTTTTAAGTGAGTGCAGGGCTATGCTCGAAGATAGTAAAGGTCATAAGCCATCGCTGGATGAATATTTAAAAGCTGTAAAAGGTTTGAACAAAATTTACCATACCTATCGTAGTGATGTAGAAGCAGATAACGTAAAGGTAACTGCGCAGGCAGTAAAACTGTGG
Source organism: Chitinophagales bacterium (assembly GCA_035299425.1). GTDB lineage: Bacteria > Bacteroidota > Bacteroidia > Chitinophagales > LD1 > Bog-950. The sequence goes on from DATGWP010000182.1 coordinate 2,887, forward strand.
CAAGATGCCTTATTGCAAAAAAGAAAATTGCCTTACCTGGTATGGCGCACTACCGGCAAAGACACCAGGTGCCCGGCATGTGGGGCATTAAACAATACAAAGTTACCGGTAGAACATCATTTTTGGAATGACCACTTTGTACCTGCCCACTATGGTTGCCATTGCACAATTGAACAAACCAACAGTAAAGATGATTTAACCAGCGATGCAAAACTGCCCAGGCCCATATATGGCGGGCGGCGCAGAATATTTAAGCGCAATGCAGGTAAAAATAACGGCGAGTTAATTCCGTTGGAGCATCCGTATTTTGATGTTGAATCCAAAATTTACAACCAACTAATAAATGAGGCCGAAAAAATTAAGCCAAAACATAATCAACCTAATGCATTAGGTTTTATCATATACATATCTCCCGAACTGGAGGATGTTGCAAAAAATACTTTTGACAGTCTTAAATCTATAATAAAATGGCCTGCTATGCCTAAAACAACTATGCTGGCGGCATATACTAAAGAGGAGTATGGTAGCTTTGAATATCTCAACAATCAAATAAACATTAACCCAAATGGTGATCATTATGAAATGACTATAGCTCATGAACTTGGCCATATGTTAGATTATCATGGCTTTAGTTCTGGCAGTTGGGAGTCAGAAAACGAAACATCGAATAAGTTAACGCCACTTTTAAATGCATTAACCGGGAGCCTCGCTGTTAGAGAGCTTACCGAACTTAGTAACAAAAAATATTATATTGATAAAAAGGGCAACCGCAAATACTTTGATGAGAAGCAGGAGAAATTGGCAAAATACTATATTAGTAAACGCGAGATTTTTGCACGCGCCTTTGCACAGTATATTGCTTATAAATCAGATAATGCCGAAATGATTAAGCAATGCAAAAAAATACGCACCGGCATTTTCAAATACAAACAATGGGATGAAGAAGATTTTAAATTCATTACGCTACAATTTGATACCTTGCTAAAACAACAACTATGAATAAAGAGGATATAGAAAAAAGAATTGAGGAAATAAGTGAGAAGGTCCGTAAAAAGGAAAAACTAACCGACGAAGAAAATCGCTTTTATATGAAAGAAGCCTTCGGCATGTCTGATATTGAAATTGAATTCGCTATGTCCGACAAGCCAGAGCAAAATGGTAAAAACGGTATTGTATACTAATGACTAAAACACCTATTTGCTTTCATTGCAAACATTTTATAGAAGGTAAGGAATATAAATGTGCAGCTTTCCCTTACGGAATACCTGCCGAAGTTATTCATAGCAAAATCAGTCATTACGCTCCTTTACCGGGCCAGGGTAACACTTTAACTTTCCTTCCACTAACCGATGAAGAATTCGATAAACGGTTTTCATAACCTATGAATTCAAATCAAACTTTAAGAAAGGTAAACCTCTATTTAACCCGAACTTATTTTGAAATTTGCCCGAGTAAATGAACCCTGCAAACTTTATATACAATTTACCGGCAGATATAAGTACCGACGATACAGAGAATAGATTACTATGTCGCATGTTAATAGCAGAGCATTGCCTTTATTCAAATATTTGTGATGATGCTACCGCATGTACTGTGTTTAACATTACCCTGCAGCATCTCAAAAACTACTTTCCCGCCTACATGGCTATAACAACGGATTTTATAAAAAGGCGCGAATTAGATTTACTGCCACACACATTCGATAAGCCCGGAAGGATACGGGCAGCGCAAAAAAGCATTCGGTATAATATACTTACAATGCAGCAAGCGCTATTTGCTTATTCTATTACTGAATACGATTTGCAAACAGAGGTTGCGGAGCCTGCCCCATATATACCCGGCGAAATAGAATTAAGGCTACGTGTTATGTGGGCTTTAATTGATATAGAAAAAGGAAGGGATAGCGGGCAAGCGCTGGCAACTTATCATATTACTGCGGCCCAGTTACAAGCTTATCAGCAGTTATGGCAAGGGCTTACAGAAGATCAAAAGCATTTAATAGCCCGTTGTGCCGTCGGCTATTCCGAAACTAATCTCAGAACAATACAAAATGCTGCTAAGCGGGCAGTATCAAATCTTGGATACAGTATAGAAGAAGCCGCTGCCATGTATAACCTGGATAATATTTTCAGATGAGGACCAGACAACCTATTTGTTTTTTCTGCCACTAACTGATGAAGAATTTCAGCAGCGATTTTCATAAATAATCCGGCCAGTTGCATTCGTGTGCTTCTGTCAACTGCTAACCGCCATCTGCCCACTCTCCCTCTACTCACTATTGCCTATTCACTATTTACTACTCCTATGCCTTTCACACACCACCACATCGACTCCACCTTCGCTGCCCTTATTAAAACAGCCCGCAACGTGCCCTTACACGCCGGCATCAAAGCCGAAAACTTCTTTCGCGATAACTTTCGCCAGCAGGGCTTTATGGGTGATAACGGATTGCAGCCCTGGCGCAAACGCAAGGGCGAAAAAACAAGCCGGCTGCTACTCACCGGCAGGCAAGGCGCTAAGCTAATGCACAGCCTTAAGAAAACCGTAACCGGTACCGGTGTAGTAGTTAAGCCCAGTGGCAGCGCTGCTAAGTACGCCGATGCACACAACTTTGGCCAAACGCAACACATACCGGTCACTCAAAAGCTGCGCAAATATGCCTGGGCCATGTATTACAAAACCGGTGAGCAAAAATGGAAACACATGGCCCTCACCCGCAAAAGCACCATCACCATCAAGCTACCCGCGCGCCCCTTCATCGGCCCCAGCCAAATGCTCAACCAACAACTCATTACTATGTTCCACAACAAAATGAAACTGGCAGCTAAATAAACAGCTGCCCCGGCTGTTTGCATTATTCCCCCTTTAGGGGGTTAGGGGGTGGCTGTTCTTTTCCCCGCCTATTTTAGGCGGGGTGGCCCGCTTCAGCGGGACGGGGCGGTAATGTATTCGCGGACTTCCAGTCCGCAATCAAACAGAAATAAATTCCGCTTATCACCGTGCCGTTGATTTTAATCAACGGTATTCGGCTGCCTTTCCTCTCACTACTCACTTTAATATAAACAGCTCTGTCCGGCTGTTTGCATTATTCCCCCTTTAGGGGGTTAGGGGGTGGCTGTTTTGCCTTTTTCTCAATACTCATTACTAACTACTCAATACTATTTTCATGAACACCACCGCACTCCTCTCCATCGGCACGCGCATCAAAACCCTGTGCCCCAACATCCAACACATCGACCTATACAACAACCAGTACCTGCCCGATGCCGAGCTGCAGACCAACCCCTTCAGCAAGCCCGCTGTGTTTATCGAGTTTGGCCCCACCCAGTGGGACGACACCAACGATGGCATACAACAAGGCGAAGGCCTGCTGCGCGTACATGTGGTTATAGAAGTCTATGCCGATACTTATAGCCTCTTCACCCTAACGCCAGAGGAGCAACAAACCCTGCTGGAGCATTACCAGGTAGCGCAGCAGGTACACGCAGCATTACAGGATT
>DATGWP010000183.1:0-5802 GCA_035299425.1 Chitinophagales bacterium
GGTGCTACAGGTAGTATAGGTAACACCGGCCCAACAGGCAGCGTGGGTGCTACAGGAAGTATTGGCAATACCGGCCCTACGGGTAACACAGGTTCAACCGGTGCTACAGGTGTGGGTGCTACGGGCCCAACGGGTTCAATAGGTAATACAGGCCCAACCGGCGCCGCTGGTGCTACAGGTAGTATAGGTAACACAGGCCCTACGGGAAGCGTAGGTGCTACAGGAAGTATAGGCAATACCGGCCCAACGGGTAATACAGGTGCAACCGGTGCTACAGGTGTGGGAGTAACGGGCCCAACCGGTTCAATAGGTAACACGGGCCCTACCGGCGCCGCTGGTGCTACAGGTAGTATAGGTAACACCGGCCCAACAGGCAGCGTGGGTGCTACAGGAAGTATTGGCAATACCGGCCCAACGGGTAATACTGGTTCTACCGGTGCTACAGGTGTGGGTGCCACTGGCCCAACCGGTTCAATAGGTAATACAGGCCCTACGGGCGCTGCAGGTGCTACAGGTAGTATAGGTAACACCGGCCCAACAGGCAGTGCTGGTGCTACCGGTAGTGTGGGTAATACGGGCCCTACCGGCCCTACGGGATCGGCAGGCGCTACAGGCGTGGGTACCACGGGCCCTACCGGCCCAACCGGCACAGGTGCAACCGGCCCTACCGGTGTAGGTTCTACAGGCCCTACAGGTAGCGCGGGAGCTACTGGGCCAACCGGCCCTGCAGGTGGAGGTACCAGCTGGGAGTTAACCGGAAACGCTTCAACTACACCAGGAACTAATTTTATCGGAACCACCGATAATCAGGAGTTTGTAGTTAAGTCAAATGCTTTGGAGCGGATGAGGTTCTACAACAACACAGCAGGAACAGTATACGTTGGTACACTGGCAGTGCCACAATCGGCCAGCGATATACTTGAGGCTGTAGCTACCAGTTCAAGCCAGAGAGGTGTTGCAGGTTATGCAAACGGTGTGGCAAACGGTAGTGGTGTATATGGTAGTGCTACCAATAACAACTATGCCGCCCAGTTTATACATCCTTCTGCCAGCGGCGCAGGTGTTAGCATTCCGGTAGTGCGTATGATAAACAGTGCCACCTCAACCAGCACATCGCCTATTCTTAAAGTAGAGCCTTTAGCGCCTTCCAGCAGGGGTGTTTTTGTTAGTTCTACTACTACTACAAATACTGCAGCGGCGGTAGATATCTGGAAACTGGGAACCAGCGGTAGTGGTATCGATTTATTAATGGATAACACGGTGGTTACAGCCGGAACCGGTATTAATCTTACGCATCGGGGTTCGGGCATCGGACAAACAATTGCGCTTACCAGCGGAACTTCTACAGCCAATGCCCTGGCTATAACACATGCCGGAAATGCAGTAGTGCTGGATGCAAGAAATTCACTGACCACCGCAACCGGCGCTATTGCCCAATTTGTGCAATTGTCCAATCAGTCAAATACGGCAGCTGCAGCTGTTATAGGCACCTCTTCGAGTATCCGGGGGGCCACATTTAGTGCCGGCCTTGCAAATGGAGGTACTGTAGGGGTATATAGCGAATACACCGGCGGAGGCAGTAATGATGGAACAGGGGTATATGGAAAGGCGTCGCCTACCTCAGGCTTTGGTTACGGCGTGGTAGGAGAGGGATTAAGGTATGGTTTGTATTCTTTCGGTAATACAGGAGCCTCGGGTACCAAAGCGTTTGTAATCGACCATCCATTAGATCCGGAAAACAAAATTTTGAAGCATTATTCTATGGAGTCGCCGGAAGTATTGAATGTTTACCGCGGCAATGTGGTATTAGATGCAAATGGACAAGCTACTGTTCAGCTTCCCGATTATTTCCATGCTATCAACAAAGAGTTTTCTTATGTACTTACACCAATAGGTGCACAGGCAAGCTTGTATGTAAAAGCGGAGATTGGAGCAGATGGTAAGTTTACTATTGCCGGTGGCACTTCGGGTCTTAAGGTTTCATGGTATGTATATGCCGATAGAAACGATAAGCATATTCAACAAGACCCTTTGAGCAATGCTGTTGAGGTTCAGAAGCGTCCGTATGAAGTAGGTAAGTATATTAATCCTTCTTTATACGGTCAGCCAAAAGAGAAGGGTATTTTTTATCATGGCGAGGTTGAAATTAAAGAGCCTACACCAAAGCCAGAGATGAAGCGCGATAGTAAAGACTATGAGCCATCGGTAATTGACGGTGCAGATGAGAAGAAATAGAACTGTGTAACAGGCTATTAAAAAAGCCCTCCTGCCAATTGGCGGGAGGGCTTTTTTAATTCTGCTACGGAGGAGTTATTTCCGGACTGTTTATTCAGCTTTTAGTTCCAGTCTACCTGCTCGTCGTCGCCTATGTGCGGGGTGGCAGTAGAGCTGGTATCCTCGCTGGTAGGTAATGATGTTTTTACAGCCTGTACCGGGTCGGTGTGCTGCCCGTTGGTAGATGGCCTTTCGGTCTGTTCGTTTACCGGCCTTGCAGGGCGCTCAGAATCGTAATCGTATTCCGGCATCAGCTCGGTTTTTATATAATCTACTGTTTCGTTCAGCCCTTCCAGAAACTTCTTGAAATCTTCTTTATACAAAAATATCTTATGGCTATCGTATCCATCACCCTCAAACTTCTTCTTGCTTTCAGTAATGGTTAAAAAGAAATCACCCTGCTTGGTGCTTCTTACATCAAAAAAGTACGTTCTACGTTTTCCCGCCTTCAGCTTCTTGCTGAAAAAGCCACTGTACTTTCCACTGTTGTTGTTCTCCACGGTTTTTAGGTTTTGGGGTTAGTTAAATAGTGTTGTTTTTTATTTAATGGTGAATTAAAATAATATTGGCTAAATTAAACTTTCTTTTAGCAAAAATTAAATACGGGTAATCAGGCAGCTTCCTGCTGCGTTTGTTCGCTTAACTGTTTCTCATATATATCTGCATAAATCCCCCCTTTTCTCAACAGTTCATCGTGGGTGCCCTGCTCGGCAATAGTACCGTTATCCAGCACCAGTATATTATCAAAATGTATAAGTGAAAATATACGGTGGGTGATAATAATAGCTGTTTTGTTGGCCAGTACTTCATCCAGGTTTTGCTGTATTTGCTTTTCGGTAGCGGTATCTACTGCGCTAAGGCTGTCATCCAGTAAAAGAACGTTTGGCTGTTTTATAAGCGCGCGGGCTATAGAAATACGCTGCTTTTGCCCGCCCGACAGGGTTACGCCCCGTTCGCCTACCATGGTTTCGTAACCCAGTGGAAAATCTTCAATTTCCCTGCCTATAGACGCATAATGCGCGTACCTGGTTGCCAGTTCTTTATCAGATTTTTCGAGCCCGAAGGATATGTTTTCGGTGATAGTTTCAGAAAAAAGAAAGACATCCTGCGGCACAAAGCCCACCTGCCTGCGCAATGAACGCAGATTGTAATCTTTTATTTCGGCACCATCTACAAAAATTTTACCGCTGCTTACATCATACATACGCATCAGCAAATCGGCTATGGTTGTTTTACCCGAACCGGTGCGGCCTATAATGGCAATGCGCTCGCCGGGCTTTAGTTTAAAAGATACATCTTTAAGTGCCTGTATACCTGTATCGGGATAGGTAAACGACACATGGTCGAAGGCAATACTGCCCTTAATTTCCCTGTCCAGTCCGCCATTTTCTTTTACCGAAGGTTCGTGGTGCAAAAACTCGTTGATACGCTTTTGCGAAGCGGCTGCCCGCTGAATAAGGGAGGCGGTCCAGCCCAAAGAGCTAACGGGCCACATCAGCATATTTACAAAACCCAAAAAGGAGGTAAGCACGCCTACATCAATTTTGCGTGCCCCCACATGTAGTCCGCCCATGTATACCACTATAATGATACTAAGCCCAATAAGAAAAGTCATGCTGGGGAAATAGATAGCATCTATTTTGGCCAGGTTCAATTGCTTTTGCTTGTATATCTCGCTCTCCTGGTCAAAATGCTTTAGCATTTCCTGCTCGCGGGTATATGCCTGCACTACACGTATACCTGAGTAGGTTTCCTGGGCATTGGTGGTAAGGTCGCTTAGCTTAGCCTGTATTTTGGTGCTGGCGGCTTCTATTTTCTCATTTACAAAATAGATTAGCACCGAAAGGATAGGCAGAGGTATTAGCACATACAGGGTAAGCTCTTTATCCATGTATAGCATAAAGCTTACGGCAAATACTATGGTAAAAAAGAGGTTGACCGTATACATTATAGCCGGCCCTATATACATACGCACCCGGCTCACATCTTCGGTTATGCGGTTCATCAGGTCGCCGGTGTTGTTTTTGCGGTAAAAAGCGAGATCGAGCTGCTGGTAGTGGTCGTAAATCTCGTTTTTCATGTCAAATTCTATCAGCCGCGATACCACAATAATCATCTGGCGCATTAAGAATGTAAAAGCGCCCGCCATTAATGCCACTGCCAGGTATTTTATAAATAGCCAGAGTACATCGTTGCTGATAGTTTCTTCCGACAGGGTGGCTGTGGGGCCGTTGGTGGTAAGGGTGGCTATGTTTTTAGAGATAAGCGTAACTGCCTGCCCGGTAATATACGGGGTGCATACGTTAAGTGCGTTGGCGCATATCACAAAGAAAATACCTGCCAGTAACCGCCATTTATATTTTAAAAAGTACTTGTTAAGCGCCGCTAAATGTTTCACCGTTCTCCTCTGTTAATTGTTATACTGCGAAATTAGCAAAAGGGTAGACATAGGCACAAGGCAGGTTATCTGCACGTATTAGGATATGGTTAAAATTAAAATGGACCTTTTTCATAGTATTCAAACAGCTATAGGTTGTTTTTGTTCTTCCGGCAATGCGGCACAGCAATTGCTTGTGTATAAAACATAATTTTCCTTAACCCCTGATGGAAATTCCTGAAATTAACATCTAACAATTACATTTGACCAAACACAAACCGATTTATGAAGAAAGTACTGATAGCATTGGGAGTATTGCTTGTATTGCTGATAGCTACCGTGGTGGCTGTTCCTTTTTTGTTTAAAGACAAAATAAGCGCCCGCGTGAAAGAAGAGATTAACAAGCAATTGAATGCCAAAGTTGACTATAGCGATTTCGATCTTTCGCTCATCCGCAGCTTTCCTAACTTTAGTTTTTCTATCAACGATTTAAGCGTGGTAGGTATCGATTCGTTTAAGGGCGATACGCTGGTTTATACCAAAAACTTCAATTTTACAGTAGACCTTATGACCGTAATTAAGGGCGAAAAGTATAAGCTGCTGGCCCTAAACCTGGTAGAACCGCAGGTAAATGCCATAGTAAACTACGATGGCAAAGCCAATTGGGACATAGTAAAAAGCACCGGCAGCAAAAGCGAACCGGTTAAAAGCGACAATTTTGCACTGGAGATAAAGAAATATAAAATAGAGAAAGGTTATATAACCTACGATGACCGGGCGGGCAATGCTTATGCCTCCATAGCCGATTTGAACTTTGAGGGTAGCGGAGATGTTACCGAGGCGGTTTACGATTTTGTAACCAAAACAAAAATTGCCGAACTTACTTACCGCAGCGGTGCGGTGGCCTACCTTAGCAAAGCTAAGCTTGATGCAGAGATAAATATCAACGTAGATAATGCGAATAGCAAATACACCTTTAAGGAGAATTCTATTAGTCTGAATGACCTGGGCCTGCAGTTTGACGGCTTTGTGCAAACTAAAAAAGAGTCGACCGCTTTGGATGTAAAATTCAAAAGCAAGCAAACAGAGTTTAAGAGTATACTATCGCTTATTCCGGCTATTTACAAAAAGGATTTTGACAAGGTAAAGAC
>DATGWP010000184.1:0-36266 GCA_035299425.1 Chitinophagales bacterium
GTCTTTACCAAAATCTTTTACTTTTTCGGCCGGAAACGATGAAGGAATAAAAGGAGTCCATATAGGTCCCGGAGCTACACCGTTAACGCGTATTCCTTCATCTGCAAGGTTAGCACTAAGCGACCTGGTAAAAGCCAATATTGCTCCTTTAGTGCTGGCATAATCTATCATGTGCTTACTACCACGGTAAGCTGTAACCGAAGTGCAATTGACAATGGCGCTTCCCTTTTGTAAATGGGGCAGTACCTGCTGGGTGAGATAAAACATAGAAAAGATGTTGGTTCTAAACGTTTTTTCAATTTGCTTATGAGGTATTTTTGTAAAATCCTCTTCAAAATGTTGCTCGGCAGCATTGTTAACCAATACATCAATTTTGCCAAACCTCTTTAGTGTAGATGCAACTACCTTTTTGCAAAACTTTACATCCCCCAGGTTGCCTGCTATTAATAAACATTCGGCACCGGTACTTTCTACCAGTAACCGTGTCTTTTTAGCATCACCATGTTCGTTCAGATATACCACAACTACATTGGCACCTTCGTGTGCAAAGTGAACCGCTACAGCCCGGCCAATGCCGCTATCGCCACCTGTAATAATGGCAACTTTATTCAGCAGCTTACCACTGCCCTTATAGCCTGGTTGAATATACTCTGGCTGAGGATACATGAGCGATTCTTTTCCGGGATGCACCTTTTGATGCTGTGCCGGTAATGATTTGGGTTTCCTGCTTTTTACTTTAGTCATAAAGTATGGTTTGAGCAAGTAAGTGAGAAAACTATGCCATTATGCATATATTGCACTTATGACAACTGGTATTACTTTTGAAACCATAGATGGAAACCATCACCATTTATGACTATTACTGCATCATCTGCTATCAAACGGCTTCTTCTACTAGTACTTATTTTCACAGGGCTTTACTTTGCCAAAGATTTTCTGATGCCCCTGGTTATAGGTGCTTTACTGGCCACCCTGTATTTACCTATGTGCCGATGGCTGGAAGAAAAAAAAGTTCCGCGCTTTATAGCCGTATTTTTATGCCTGCTTACAATCCTGCTTTTAGCATCGGGTGTGGCCGCACTTTTGGGCTGGCAAATATCAGGGCTAATGGACGATGCAGATAAAATAAAGCAAAAAGCTATAGAAACCGGAACATCTATTCAGCAATATATACTTACAAATTTGGGTATAGCCAAAGAAAAACAAATGCAGTTGTTAAAAGGGCAGCAATCAAAGATGACGGGTATATTAACTACAATACTTGCGTCTACAGGTTACATATTTACCAGTACATTGCTTATGCTTGTTTACTTCTTTTTATTGCTATACTACCGTTCCCATGTCTATCAGTTTATACTCAGGCTATCGGCACCCGAACAGCGGGCAGAAACACGCGAGATAGTTTATGGAGCTACAAAAGTATCGCAGCAATACCTGGTTGGGTTGGCTAAAATGATTATGTGCCTGTGGGTAATGTATGGCATCGGCTTTAGCATTGCCGGGGTTAAAAATGCGCTCTTCTTTGCTGTGCTATGCGGCCTTCTTGAAATTATTCCCTTTATAGGTAACATTACCGGTACCAGCATTACTTTGCTGGTAGCCGCTGCCCAGGGTGGTAGTGCACCCATGCTTTTAGGAATAGCAGGAACATATGGGCTTGTTCAATTCATTCAGGGCTGGGTACTGGAGCCTATAATAGTAGGCCCCCAGGTAAAAATAAATCCACTGGCCACTATTCTTGCCCTTGTATTGGGAGAGATGATATGGGGAATACCGGGAATCATACTGGCAATACCGGTTACGGCGGTATTGAAAATTATTTGCGATCATGTTACCCCACTTAAGCCTTACGGTTTTCTTATTGGAGAAATAGAAGATAGTACTAAGAAAGTACCATGGAGTAAGCGGGTTATAGAATGGATTAAAACCAAATTGAAGCGGACATAGTATAGTTACCAAATAAAAATAGCCTTTGCACGTAGCAAAGGCTATTTTTTACCAGGCTAGTGACAGCCAGGTTAAAGTAACTAGGCTTTAGCAGAAGCCGGTATAAGATCGGCAAGAGCATGCCCTTCGAATCTTTCAGCCAGGTATTTACTAACTACACCGGTAATTAGTGATATAGCCAGACTGCCCAGCACATTACTTTTTCTAATTCCGTATATAACTAACACAGCTATGGCAACGTACTTTGCCAAAGTTGCCTTGTCCATATTCTTTGCCTGCTCTCCAAGGTAGGAAACTACAGTATCTGCTATTGATTGTACATCTGTTGGTTTAACCGCAGCCTTCCGGCGCGGCGATATTGATTTCTTCATTAAGATTTTATTTTAAAGGTTACTAAACAAAAGTGTATTAGCAAGCTGCTCTTTCTCTACCCGCATGCGGGTGTGCAGCATAACAATTCTTTCAATGGCATCCTGCTTTGCCTTTACATTACCACTTACGGTGGCACATTTGCAAACAGCATTTAGTAAAGCAAGGTTAAGTTTCTGGAGTGTGATTTTCATGATTGAGGGAATTAAGTTCAACCATAAATTTCAAATGTTGTGCCGCTAATAATCACTGCGTAAAGCCGGCTAATAAGCATAATGCTGAGTAGTGAATTCCCCAAATTGCGGATTATAATTACCCGCCGTGTCGCAATAGAAAATCAGACAAGTAGAAAACTCATCTTCGCATTTTTATAACCCAAAATTAAGTGCAAGGGCCAATAAAAAGGTAATTGTGGAATTAAAATACCCAAACAACATAAACGCTGCGAAAAAAAGCAACAAAATGGGGATTTTTTTACTTAAAAACATTCAAAAAACCCATGGTATAGTAATTGCATTTAACCTGGCATGAAGGCGATCAGAAAGAATAACGAAACAAAACGTACACCCAAAGAAAAATCTTTGGTTGATACAACTCAGCTTTCGATTTCTTTTGAAAAGAATTACATGGAAGTTGAAATAGATATTGAAAGTTTTATAATGGGGTGAAAACCCTAATTATTCAAAGAGTCTCTCTTATACACGAGGGCGGGGTTAGTGGGTGACCTCGCCTTCACTTTTTTATATCAACACCATTTTGTAATTACACCCTATTGAACTACCTTAAAGGTTATGTTCAGCAGCAAGCAACAACAAGAAATTTTTACTGAGCGCTTCGGCAATATACAGCTATACCTTAAACAGTATTGCCTGAAACCAAACGAAGAATCGCTTCATAAACTCCGTGTAGAGATTAAGAAGTTAAGAGCTATAAGCCGGTTTATAGATGATACTACCAAGAGTAACAAAACTGTAAACATCCTTCAACCTGTCATATCAATTTTTAAAAAAGCCGCTCAAATACGGAGCATTCACATCCATATGAAGCTTACCCATAAATTATCGGGTAAAAAATTCAGGACAGAACAACTGAAATTGCAAAAACAAAAAGAAGCACTTTTTGTAAGTAAGCAGGCAAGATTTACAAAGCAACTGAGGAAAGCCGGAAGCAAATTACCGCTAAAAACAGAAAACATTAAGAATAAGGCCATTGAAAAATGGTTTAGACTAAATTTAAAGAAGGCTTATAGCCGGCTAAAGGAAGGTGAACATAAATTTCACAGCGGACGTAAGATAATAAAGCGCCTTCTTTATGTAAATGACGCAATTGCATTTACACCGGGCATCAATAAGCTTTATCTAAAACAAGTAGAAGAGTTATTAGGCAATTGGAACGATTTAACCGAATCAAATGCATTTATTGAAAAGGAGTATCCCGTAGAGAAGAAAACCATGGCTTTACTTGACAAAAAAAGCAGACAAAGCACATCTGCTATTAAAGCGCTGATTGCTAATTTCAAGACACGCGCAATAGCCAAAAAATAAGGCGCAACCTTGCGGTTGCGCCTGTTAAAAAGGATCATGGCAGATTACTCCGCTCCCCTCTTAAATTTATATAGCATCTTTATTCCCTTCATCTATACCTGGTTCAAATTCCTTGCCTTGTTTGGCAATTTCTGAAGGATCTTCACCCAAAGGGCTTCTTTTTTGAGGATTTCGTTCCGGGTCATTCGTCTGTTCGTTATGTACATCCTGCTCAAAAGTCACGCTTTCTTTAACCGGTTGCTTATCATCCACGTTTTCTATTGAAAAATCATCTCCCCCTTCGGTGCGTGCTTGTTCCCTATCCTGCTTTCCACTTCCCTTTTCGGGATTTTCTACAGGTTCTTTTTTATCGGGTGTAGCCGGTGGTGTTTGCTTTTTTTCGTCTTCCATTGCTCTATATTTTTTAAGAAATTAATTTATACAATAGCAGCTGGTGCTATGGCTAACCGGCATTCTTTAGCACAGTTTCTACACACTTCAGCGCATTGCTTACAATGGCCATGATGCTTATGCTTTTCGCATTCCTCTGCACACAGGTCGCACATATCTGCGCACACATCGCAAATTTGAGATGCCAGGGTATTATCATTACTCATAGCGCTAACTGCCACTTGACATAGGGCAGCGCAATCGCGGTCTAACTTTATACAGGTGATAAGCTTTTCAAAATCCTTTTCATTTAAGCAAGCTGCGGCACACCTGCTGCACTCTATAGCACAGCTAACGCATAATTGAATACACTTTTGAAATCTTTCGTGGCTCATAACTCTAATTTTACACTAGTTGTTCCTTTGCAATTCTCGCTTTTCTTCCCTGTCTTTATCGTCACCGTATTTCAGTATTTTATAGAAGTCGATAAAATTGACTATGTAAACTATACCCGTAACAAGCGCGGCTATAATCACCAGGGTGTTAGGAACTACCATGGCCAGCGTCAGCATAATAGCGATGCCGATACGCAGCTCAGTAGGGCCTACCATACCGCTATCTATAGAATACACATTAATAATTTTATAACGTAAAAGGGCCAGTATCATACTCCAGGCATAGGCAGCTACAAACAATAGAGCTATCACTTTATAGGGAGGCTCCATAAAAAAGTAAAAACCAAAACCCATTAACCCTGTAGATACCCAGTCCATACACATGTCAAGCGCAAAACCATACCACTTACGCGATACATTGCGGTAGTAGGCTATCCTTCCATCTAAAGAATCGCCAAACCATTGAATCATTAACCCTGTTATAGAAAGGGTGAGAAAGTATATATTGAACTTAGCCAGGCAAAAGCCCGTAAACACCACCAGACTACCAACAAAACCTATAAAGGTAAGCACATCGGAAGTCATCCAGATGGGCAGCACACTGCACAACCAGGCAAGCGTAGCCTGCTCTGTATCTTTCAATAAATTTGTCCTTTTCCGGTCTTTGCTTATCCGACCTTGAATTGACATTATGCTCTCCATAGACATGTACGTTTTTATTCTTTACAGGCAATTTGTATTCCTAAATTAAATAGGACGCTCCGGGTCAATTTTAAACTACATTGATGCGCAAGTGGGGGAAATAGCACCCCATAGGGCGTGAAAAATATTCACCCCTGGTAAATCAAATCATTAGCTGGCTTTCCGTTTTCCGCCCAGGCTTGCCTTCAGCATGCTCATCAAATCATCTTCCGATTGCTTATGTACCACCTTCATTTGCGGGCGCTTAGGCGTTTTACCTGTTTTGGCCTTTTGCTTAATTGTTTTTAGCAGCTTGGCAGTGTATGTATCCTTATAGTTGGAGATATCGAACTTTTCGGTCTGTTGCTCTATTAGCTGGTTGGCAACAGCCTGCTCTTTAGGTTTTGTTTTTACCAGCGGCGGAAGTTTAAGATCATCCATGTCCCGTATTTCTTCCTCGAACCGTATGCGGTTAAGCACTATAACCTTTTTGTAGGGTTTCAAAATAGCAAGCCCTTCTTTGTTACGCATTACAAAAGTAGTAACACCCACCTTACCGGTAGTCTTAAGCGAGTCGCGCAGAATAGCATAAGCCTTAGCGCCTTGCTTCTCGGGCTCCAGATAATATGGCTGTTCGTAATAAATAGAATCTATTTCGCTTTCCTCTACAAAATTGAGGATGTCTATAGTCTTTGTTTTCTCAGCATCGGCAGCTTCAAAATCTTCTTTTTCTAAAATTACATATTTACCGTTAAGGTCATAAGCACGCACTATATTATCCCATGCTACTTCTTTACCGGTACTCTCATTTACACGTTTAAATTTTATGTTAGAGTTATCCCGGCCATCCAGCATATCCAGGTCGAGGGTGCTCTCCTGCACAGCCGAAAATATTTTTACCGGTATATTTATTAGCCCGAAACTGATTGAGCCTGTCCATATTGGTCGCATAGCATTTGTTTTTATCTGATTGATATAACCAAAATGCGTGCCTTACAACCCATCGTATATTTTCTTTACTGCTTTGTCCAGGTTCGCGGCTTTTCCCAATACTGGTTTCCATAAATCCCCTACCTTATCCAATCTTTTAAAAATGGTGTTTATCGTAAACTTGCTTACATCAAGCTTTGCATTCACTTCACTCCAATCCAATGGGGTAGAAACGGTTGCGCCAGGCTTCGGTCTTACAGAATAGGGAGCTGCCAACGTTTGACCACGGCGGTTTTGTAAAAAATCGAGATACACTTTCTTCTTCCTTTTGGCCGGCATACGCAGTATGCTGGTAATATCCGGCAACACATCGTTAATTTGCTGTGCAATCAACTGCGCAAAGTTCTTTGCTATTTCATAATCATATTTTGCAGCCAATGGAATGTAAATGTGTAAACCTGTAGCACCGGATGTTTTACAATAGCTATCTATTTCCAGCTTATCTAAAAGCTTGCGGGTTTCCTGTGCAGCTTTAACTACTTCCTTAAAAGCAATATCCTCAGGATCCAAATCTATTACTACCCAATCCGGATTTTCCGGCGACTGAATCCGGGAATTCCACGGGTGCATTTCTATACACCCAAGGTTTGCCATATATAGCAGGGTAGCTTTGTCATTGCATATCAGGTAGTCGATATATTCCTTGGTAGATTCAGAGTAAACTCTTTCAGTGCGCAGCCAGGCAGGAACTTTCTCTTTATCGATATCCTTTTGATAAAAACCTGCGTCTTTTATACCATTTGGAAACCGGTGCAACGATTGAGGACGGTCTTTCATATATGGCAATATCAACCCCGATATTTCATCGTAATATCTAACCAGGTCCCCTTTCGATATTTTATCATCGGGCCAATACAATTTGTTTTGATTAGTAAGCTTTAAAACAGTTTTACCTACTCTCAACTCGGTATCCCCTGTCTTCGGTTCGCCGGACTCATCCGCAACAACCTTTGATTTTCTATTTACCGTGCTTTTAGTTTTCATCTCGTCTGCTATTTCTCTTGTTACTTCAGTAGCTTTTTTGTCTTTTCTTAAACCCAAAAACACAGGATGGCGCATACTTCCATCACCGGTCCACTCAGTAAACTTTACCTGGCAAACCAATTTAGGTTTTAACCATTGTATTTTACCGGTAGCGGTTACCTTTTCCTTAAAAGGAGACTTATCGGTAAACAAGGGCTGAAACTTTTTATACAACTCATTCAGCGTCTTATCATCAAAACCGGTTCCACAGTTGCCGATATACTCAAATTCGCTTCCATTATACACGGCAAGCAGCAATGCTCCAAAGTGATTACGTGCCCCTTTGGGTGCGGTAAATCCTGCTATCACCGCTTCTTGCTCCTTTGTAATTTTAATTTTAAGCCATTCGCTGCTGCGTTTATTTACCCGGTACGGGCTTTTGGCATCTTTAGCAATAACACCTTCCAGATTTTTCCTTATAGCTGCATCAAAAAAGGCAAGGCCTTTCTCCTTTACATGATCTGAGTAAAAAACATCCTTCAGCTTCTCTCCTTTCAACAACATGCGCAAAAGCTCTTTACGTTCCAAAAGCGGCAAGTGCGTCAGATCATTTCCATCTAACTCAAGTAAATCGAAAACATAATACTTGAGTTTACCACTTTTAGTATTCTGGTAATTTTGCAACAATTGAAATTGAGATTTTCCGGCACCATCTTCTACCACCACTTCCCCATCCAATAAACAGCTATGTGAAATACCCTCCAGGTTAGCCACTACAGGGGCAAAATCTTTATTAAACGAAAGCAAATTCCGACTATACAACTCCACACCTCCTGCGCCATCGCAAGCAGCCAATGCGCGATAACCATCATATTTAATTTCAAAAACCCAGTCTTTGTCATCAAACGCAGCCTCCGTAAGTTTAGCCAGCATGGGCTTTACCAGAGCGGGCTTTTTTTTTACAGCAGCTTTCTTTTTTATAGCCGGCGCTTTAGTCTTTTTACTTTTCTTAGTCTTGGCCCTTAGTACTTCACCGGTTTTATCGTTCCCGTATTTTTTAGCTAGTGTTTCCAGGGTAACCTTACTAATTACAGATTTATCCTTTTTTGTAATATCCTCCTCTGTGGCATACTTATCTGCCTTTTTTATAAGCAGCCATACATTATCCTGCTTAGCACTTTTCATTTTTACAAGTGCAAACGAACCCTTCAATTTTTTACCATGCAGAATAAATTTCAGGTCGCCTTTCTTTAATCCTTCACGCAATGTCTTTTCGTTAAGGCTTTTATCCTTTTCACCGTCTATATTGTTATAGGTCCCGTTATCCCAAACAATTACATTTCCACCACCGTAGTTACCCTCGGGTATATTGCCTTCAAAATCTTTATAATCATACGGATGGTCTTCCACCATCATGGCAAGGCGTTTATCTCCGGGGTTCATGCTGGGCCCTTTGGGCACTGCCCAACTCTTGAGAACGCCATCTATTTCTAATCTGAAATCGTAATGTAGGTGAGATGCATGATGTTTTTGAACAACAAACACCAGTGCGTCTTTCTTACCCTTGGTTTTACCTTCAGGCTCCGGTGTAGCGCCAAAATTTCTTTTCTTTTTATATAGAGTAAGTGCCATTATGATTCCCCTTTCTTTTTAATAATACTGATCTCTCCATTGCTTTCAATATATGCTTCATCAATATCATTCAGCGATTTAGTATTAGCCAATAGTCTGACACTTTCAATCAAATCACTTTCACTAACAGAACTTCTGTGCATGTTATCCCAGTTAATTTTGCCATTGCTGTAAAGTTGCCGTTGCTGCCCCTTGATGATTTTTTCTAACCATTTATGCTTAACAGCAATCATGGCCAACAAACGATGTACAATAGCAATTACAAAACCTGCTGCCACTGTAGGGAAAAATGCAGACGCACCTACAATTACTCTACTTAACACCGCACCTAGCATAATGGTAATGATGGTGTCAAATGCCGACTTCTTACCTATGCTGCGCATGCCCGCAATACGAATTAGAAACAGGGTAATAAAAAAGGTAACAAACGCACGTGCCGACATTTGCCATGCTGTCAGATTTTGGCCGACCCCAAATATATTCTCAAGTGTTTCCATCAATTGCCCTTTTATTCAGTTTAATAACTTCAGCCGATATGGTCACCCTTGGCAGTTTAGACTGGGAGACTGGAGAGTTTTGATAATTGTCTGAAAATCCTGCTTTCATACAATTATTATAGTACTAGTCGCCAAGCAACTTATAAAGCTCATTAAGATTAGGCGATATAATAATATCCGTTCTTCGGTTGCTTGCTTTCCCCTCATTAGTTTCATTGGATTTTATAGGATGAAACTCGCCCCGGCCAGCAGCTGTAATGCGATGTGGGTCCACACCGTGGTCCTTAGTAAGTATTCTAACTATAGAAGTAGCACGCCCGGTACTCAAAGACCAGTTATCCGGAAAATCTGCCCGGCGAATAGGCACGGTATCAGTGTGGCCTTCTATCATTACACTGATATCCGGTGTTACGTTAAGCACTTTAGCAAGTGTACCCAAAGCTTCCTTTCCTTTAGGGTCAACTACCGCACTACCTGATTTAAAAAGCAGTTTTTCTTCCAGCGAAACATATACCTTTCCATCCTTTACATATACGTACAATTCATCTGCCTTGAAATTAACCAGGGCATCTGCTATAGTTTTCTTAAGCCTGTTCATAGCATCCTTCTGCGCCTGTATCAGATCCTGTAAATCTTTAAGCCGTTTAGCCTGCTCTGCAATTGTCATTTTAGATTTGTTCGCCAGGTTTTGCAGATCTTTCTGCGAAGCCTCATTCTGCGACTGGAGCAAATTTCTTTCGTTAGTAAGGTTAGATAATTGTGAGTTGCATTCATCCAGCAGTTTATGTGTGTCGGCACTATCGCGCTGAAGGCGGTTTCCTCTTGCTTCAGATGTTAAATACTTGCCCTTGCCCACGCAAGAGGAGAGTGCCAGCATAGCACCCATTGCTAAAAATAAGGTTAGATTAAGGATGGTTCTCATAATGTTTAGTTTGATAAAAAATAATATGGTTAGGTCTAATGGTGGTTGCAAAATCAATTTTAGTGCCTGCATGCTTTCTTCTAAAAACCTGCTGACTGAGAAATTAAATACGCATATTATGGGGACTATTCACCTCTTTAATATTTACATCATCAACAGCACAAGAGGCACACACTTTGCCTATAAGAGTGAGATCACTAAAAAATAAGCCATGAAAAAAAATGCGAAAACACCAGAAGATGATTCTAAAAATGTAAATAAAAACGCCCCTGCTATAAATCAAAAAGAACGCGCTGAGGACAAATTGGAAGAGAAGGAATATGAAACCCGGGAAAATATTTCGCGTGGCTATGTTGCTAAGGCAGAAGAGGGTGCAGAAAAAACAAAGATAGAAGAAAGAGTTTCTGACAGCGGTAGTAGAGATGACGACGATGATGGCCAATATGACACTAATAAAACCAACCAGCCTGCAGACAAAAAGAGTGTAAAAAAGGACTTGTATAACCGTGATGAAAATGACGAATTCAAGAAAAGAGAAGATGATTTCCGGCAGGGAGATGACAATCAGAATGAGGCACAAAAAAACAGCAGCAATCCTCCCCAAAAAGAAAATCCATCCTAATAAAATATGCGTTAGCATATTAAGGATATCAAATTATTAAATCAACATTTATCTAAAT
The DNA here is from genome assembly GCA_035299425.1 of Chitinophagales bacterium. Taxonomy (GTDB): domain Bacteria; phylum Bacteroidota; class Bacteroidia; order Chitinophagales; family LD1; genus Bog-950. Next base: position 10,990 of record DATGWP010000184.1, read on the forward strand.
TACATTATGCATACACCATCAATAGCAATAATAATAGGAAGCACCCGTCCGGGCAGATTGGGCGAACAGGTAGCGAAATGGATATTAGAAGTATCTGAAAAACGGAGAGATGCAACCTTTGAAATAGTAGACATACTGGATTATAATCTTCCATTGCTGGATGAACCTGTCCCGCCTTCTATGGGAAAATATTCAAAAGAACACACAAAAAAATGGGCGGCAAAAATCGATTCATTTGATGGATACATTTTTGTGACCCCCGAATACAACCACGGTATACCAGGTGCGCTTAAAAACGCAATTGACTTCATTTATAATGAATGGACTAACAAGGCGGCAGCTTTTGTAAGCTATGGAAGCGTAAATGGTGTAAGAGCAGTAGAATCTCTCAGGCTCGTGATGGCAGAACTTCAAATAGCAGATGTAAGGGCTCAAACTTCATTCTCCCTGTTTACCGATTTTAAAGAGTTTAAGGAATTTAAACCGGCAGTAGAAAAGGAAAAGGAAGTTAATAAAATGCTGGACCAGCTAATTTCATGGTCTGGCGCACTGCATACTGTGCGTGCAGCCCCAAAAAAGACTAACTAAATTTAATATGCAGGGGTAAAGAAAAGGCCTTTGGCAATTGCAATACCAGCCAGTATTATAATAAACGCCCAAAACAGAAAACCAAAAGCAGCAGCGGCTACTGCGTTTTCTTGTCCTTGCTCTTTTATATCAGCATTTTGTCCGGGCAGTACTAATATAATAAAGAAGGTTACCAGTAAAGAGATTATTAAATAACCCAACCAGGGCACATTGCCTACCATAGGCCCAGCTGGATACAACCAACTGCCTGTAGCCCACGAAACAAACAGTATTAACAAAAAGAAATAAAACATACCGCTAAATGGTCCCGGTCCCTGGCGCTTGAAACCAACAGATATAATAGCTGTAAAAACAAATGCTAATACCAGCGCGATAATGAAGCTGACTATCATAAAGTAAAGGTTTTATTGATACACATCAATGCTAAAAAAATGCCAATGCATATTTAGTTGAGAAGAAGATGGCATTGTTTTTAGACTTCTTACTAAAAGTAAGTCACATGAAAACAATGTTTGTAATTGCTGCTTGTGTTGCTCTTGTGCATATCACTTTGGCCCAGGATACTACTTCCCTTAAAAAAAATAGTACCCTGCCCCACCACTATTGTGTTGTATTGAAAGGATCTACACCAGAGGTTAACTACAGAGGTAAGATTGTAAAAGAAGAACTAACCTTACCTAACGGGAATAAAATTACCCCTACCGGTACAGTAATTAAAAAGGATGGAACCATACACGTGATTAAACCCGGCAGTTGCGTAAACAGCAGTGGAAACGAGGTAGAGCACGCTGTGCTCGAAAGAAAATAATTATTAACTTGAAAACTATATTTTATGATACCTGGTAAAAAAAAGGTTACACCCGGAAAGGAAAAAACCGGTAGTAATACACAGAACGACAAGAAAAATCCTGCAAGAAACACGAAGCAAGATGATGAGATTGAAACACCTTCCTCAAAGGCCATTAAGCTGGATGAAGACATTCGTAACGATATTATTCAAACGGAGGTTAATCCGCATGTAAAAAAACGCTCGCCTATACAAACCGAGAGCCATGCTATTGACCCGGAAGAATTAAATGAAGATCGGCGAATTGTAAATGAACAAGGTGATGACCTGGGCAAAAACAAATACAATTCACTATAACCAACTACGATAAACATTCATTGGGTGGCGCGGGCTACCCAATGTTTTCTGCTACAACCTAAAACCAACCCTACCCATGAAATTGAGAGCAAGACTGTTGCACACCGGCTGGAACATGTTTAAAAACAGCTTCCAGCTTTTTAAAAACCATGATACACTTACGCTTGGGGCAGCTCTATCCTACTACACTGTATTTTCTATTGCACCTATGCTAATCATCGTTATATCGGTTCTGGGCATTGTACTGGGGCCCGAGGCGGTGATGGGCGAAATTAAAGGCAAGGCTCAAAGTTTTATGGGTGCCCGGGGCGCAAAAGATTTGCAGGATATAATCATTGCCTTTTATAAACCCGGTGAAAACAAATTAGCAACCGCTATTGCTACCATACTGCTGCTTATAGGCGCTACCAGTGTATTTGATCAGCTGCGCACCTCGTTAAACACAATATGGAATGTAAAGCCGCAAATTCGGAAACCGGTGCTGAAATTTATAGCTAATCGTTTATTCTCATTTGCTATGATTGCATGCCTTGGGTTTCTGTTAATGATATCACTTGTAATTCAAAGCATATTAACTGCCTTTACTGCTTATCTGAATCAATGGCTTCCCGATATATCGGTAATGCTGCTTAAAGCGGTTGAATTGCTTTTATCCTATTCGCTTACAGCATTACTGTTTGCTTTTGTATACCGGTTTATGTCTGACGCAAAACCGCAATGGAATAGTGTATGGCTGGGGGCTATGTTTACCGCATTTCTATTTGGTATTGGTAAATACTTAATAAGCTTATATATAGGTAGAAGTAACCTTGCAGATACTTATGGAGCAGCGGGCTCTATCGTGGTTATATTAGTGTGGGTATTCTATTCTTCGCAAATACTATTTTTTGGGGCAGAGTTTACCCGTGCACTGGCCATTGAGAGGGGAGTATCTTTAGACCCGCACGCTGTAAAACCTAACCGCGACTCAGGAATAATCAATAAACACGTGCCTGATAAGAAAGAAGGCGTGTGATTGGCATGGTTTTGCGATGATACAGATGCCGTGATATAACGGAATATTTAAAAACATATTAAAGATGCCTGCATATCACGGAGATTTTTTTAATCAACAAAAATTTATCAAAATGGACAAACTATCAATTAAAGGAAACTGGAACGAATTAAAAGGCAAAGTAAAACAAGCTTATGCCTCTCTTACGGATGATGATTTAACATATGCCGAAGGACAAGAGGATCAATTGCTTGGCCGTATACAACAAAAAACCGGTAAAACCCGTGAAGAACTTGTTTCATGGATTAACTCGCTGTAACAAAAGAATAAACTCAGCAACAAATGCCCCCCGAAATTTCGGGGGGCATTTTTTTTAGGTCTGATATTTTCTATACAGATCTAAAACAACCAAATGAAGACCCCTGTTGGAGTTAAAATAAAAAACTGGATTTCAGGTCTGTTTTTGCACTTAAAGACCATGATATCATACCGGCATTCGGATAAAACAATGGTGGAAATGCCTTCCGCCAGTAGGCTAACAATTCTCTCTCCGCATACTCGACCCGGGCAGGATGTGCCACATATAGCCGCACCACTAAACAGAACAACCCAAAACTGAGGCGCATGAAAAATGAAGATGTAGAAGTAATTAAATCAGCAGCGCGTAGCATGAAACTAACTTATGGGTCAGATTCTAAACCTGGCTATACGCGCATTAAACTACGTAAACACTTTGCATATCTCGATGCACAAGGCAAGCGTATTACAGATGAAGAAGAATTGAAAAGAATAAAATCACTGGTTCTACCACCGGCATGGACAAAAATCTGGATAAGCCCCAAGGCCAACTCGCATTTGCAGGCAACAGGAATAGATGCTGCAGGAAGAAAACAATATAAATATCATCCGCTTTGGAGCGCCGCACGAAACGAACGAAAACACAACCGGATGGCAGAGTTTGCGCAAGCATTACCTGCTATACGGGAGCAGGTGCAAAAAGACCTACGCAAACAGGAATTTACGAAGAATAAAGTAGTAGCACTGGCCATTTCGGTTATAGATAAAACATTTATACGTATAGGCAATGCCACTTACACCAAACTGTATGGCTCTTATGGTTTAACCAGTTTGCGCAACAGGCATATAACTATTAATGGAAACAAAATGAGTATATCCTTTATTGGTAAAAAAGGTGTACAACAGGATATTCAACTGACACACGCAACCCTATCGCGGCTGCTAAAAAAGCTAAAAGATATACCCGGGCAAGAGTTGTTTCAGTATTATGATACAGATGGAACGAAAAAAACATTGGAGTCGGGAGATATAAACCAGTACATAGAAACATATACAAGTAAAGATTTTACAGCTAAAGATTTCCGCACCTGGTGGGGTACTGTTACTGCGGCGGTTTACCTGGCAGGTGTAGATACAACACCTGAAGTTAAACCACAAAAATTGATTATAGAGGCACTTGACCACGTAGCGCAAAAGCTGGGCAATACCCGCACAGTATGCAAAAAGTACTATGTGCATCCCAAACTATTAAGCCACTACGAGGAAGGGAAACTTGACAGATACTTAACCAGGTTAAAAAATGCCCGGCAAATGAATGGGTCAAGGCTAAAGATGGAGGAGAAGATAATTTCTGACTTTATACGAAAGGAGTGTGCAGCAGGGGCTACTTAACATATATAAAACTAAACGCACAGGCCACCCATTATTTAGTTACGGTAGACCCTAATTTTGCACCCCACTGTGGTTACTTTTCCCCAAACTATTGGTACATCCATACCAGGCAAAACATCTTGCTCAGGGCATACTTTTCATTGATAAAAATCTATCGCTGGTCGGCTTTAGACCCTAAAAACATCATTTTGGAATACACTTTGTGCAGTATAAGTACCACTCAAATTAAGTTATATGAAACATCTAGTTAAAGCGGACTCAAAAAAACAGATTAATAATCTCGTGGCAAAAATTAAGGCCCGATATCCCCACTTGTACGAAGAAACCGGCGGAAAATATATTCGCCAAACATTAAGGCGCATGTTAGACAGCGAAGAGACCTTACCGGGGGTCACAACCATTTACCCTGTGTTTAGTTCCAACTCACACGCTGCTAAAAAGCGTGCCTAGCACAGTTTGTATTGGTGGCCTAATGCAGTTAAGTATCAGGTACTTTTACTACAAAGTTATCCTTAGGCAGGGGACTAAATCCCGGTTGTAAAGACATACCTATAACGTGCTTTATGCCACTAATAAGGTCTAAAAATCCAGCTGGCTTAACCAGGTATAAGTGTGCACCTTCTAAATAAGCACGTTCAACACCCTGTTCATCATCAGAGGTAGAAAAAATTACTACCGGCAAAGCTCTTAATTTCTTATCCTGCTTAATCTCCCTAAGGCAATCAAAACCATTTTTACGGGGCATATTCAAATCTAAAAAAAGAATATGTGGTAATTGTTGGGCATGCTGCAAATAATCCATCAGATGCTCACCGCCAGTCACAGGAGTAAACTCTACAGCAAATGGTAGATCGCGCAATGCTTCGTTAAAAAGCAAGCGGTCGCCATCATCATCATCTGCCAATAAAATGTGCAAGTTGGGGTTATGCATAAACTTTCTTCAATACAGAATTAGTGCCAACACAAAACTGCCCTCCACCTTTTATATGCGTTTACTCGCTACAATTTCAGCAATAATCTATATTTATCGCGTATGGCGAATAAGCAACACAAGGCAAAAGTACAATCACCGTCTTTTTTAAAGGACAACTTATATGGAATTATTGTAGTTTTATTCTGCCTGCTATTATATGCTAACAGCATACCCAACGACTATAACATGGATGATGAACTTGTAACCATCAACCATAAACTTACATCTAAAGGCATATCTGCCATTCCCGAAATTTTCACGTCTCCTTATTATAGTGATGAATCAGGCTACGCTTACGAATACAGGCCGTTTGTTTTGGCAACCTTTGCTATTGAACACAGTCTATTTGGAGATAACCCCCTGGTCAGCCACTTTTTTAACTGGATTTTATATGCATGCTGCACCTTACTGGTCTACATACTACTCTGTAACCTTACCGGTAGGCTCTCTCCCTATATCTGTTTAGCCATCACACTTATTTTTGCTGCACACCCCTCGCATACCGAAGTGGTATGCAGCATAAAAAACCGCGATGAAATTCTCGGCTTAATTGCGGGGCTGACCGCCCTGTATTATGCTTTAAAAGCAGCAAGGCAAGCACGCCTGGTGTGGCTGGTACCTGCCGGCTTGTTTTTTCTTATTTCCCTAATGTGCAAAATTACGTTTATCTCATTTGCCATCATCATCCCTTTGATGGTAACCTTTTTCAATAAACCCCGACTCACGGTTTTCCTCCTATTGCTTATATCGCTTCTTGTCCCTTCTTACTTCATGCTTGATTTTCCATCGTTTTACAACAAAGTATTCATTCTGTTTGCTGTTTTTTCAGTCAACGTTTTCTTTTACGTGCTTGCAGATGCGCGCACTATTCTCCGGTTTGTACAAGAAGGTTTATACACTATAAAATCTCAAACAGCACAATTATTAGCAAGCGCGGATTCATCGGTAGCTTTAAGCCCGCATTTATCGCGGGGTATGTTTCCATCAAATGATTACTTAAAGGTGTCAGCATGGATAATGCCTGTAGTGCTTTTTTGCGTGTATGGGCTGGGATTGTATTTACAATCCAAAGTGATAATCATCCTTATTATTTCGTGTTTATCGTTATTATACTTTCACAAAAAGGAATCAATCTCCTACTGGGCCCTCTTCTTTCTGTATGTGTGCTTAATAACGGGCAGCCTTAGCGCCTCCTGGTACGATATAAATAACCACTACAAGAAAATAATGCTGGCCCTTCTTATTCCGGTATTGCTATATGGTTTCTTTTTCGGGCGCCCCACTTTAAAGGGCCCGCATTTATTTTTTATCTTCATTACAATTGCGGCCTTTGCGTGTTTTCCTTCCATGCATTTTAGCCATTCAAATACCATTATTTTTATACTGCTTTTCTGCTCACTATATTTTACCAAAGGCAGGTATGGTGTTCTAGCTATCGGCGTTTTTTCAATTATTTCTCTTGGATTTCAGCTGTACTCACTGGCTACAAGCGCATCGTACAATTGGGCCAATAATATTGCCCCTTTTATACGCTTACCATGGGTTATTGCCATCTATTTAAAAAAAGGCCTGCGCTATATGACAGGGCTGCATGTTATTGCGCTGTTGCTGTTAATCCCTTACCTGCACAAACCTGTATCATCTCCGGCTATAGCAAGCCAAATAAATACTGTAGGCAAACAACTGGATGCAAATATTTATAAAGTTAAAACAGACCGGCCTCTGTCGTTTATCGAAAACCCTTTTATGGAGGCCCCTTCAACACAAGTGCGTATTGGCACATCTTTGCGCATTATGCTTACCTATTTGCAGAAGGTGGTTATTCCATATCCATTGGCTTTTTACTATGGCTATAAAACCATTGAACAAACCCCTTTAACTTCTCCCCTGGCTATTTTGAGCGCTGTGCTGCACTTACTCATGGTAATTTTTGCGCTTGCTATTTATAAGCACAACAAATTATTAAGTGCCGGTATCTGGATATATATAATTTCAGCAAGTATATACTCTAACTATTTCATTCCACCGCCCGGTATTATAGCCGATCGTTTTTTGCTGGTACCTTCGCTGGGGTATAGTATAGTACTGGTGGTGGGTTTACTGTCCGCATGGCGCAAACTAAAATCCGATAATAACCTGCAGTGGTCTACAACGCCGCAGGCATTAAAGCTGACTTTTTTAGCAATTCTCTGCTCCTATTCGGCCGTTACTTTTTCGCGTAACTTTGATTGGGAGAATCATTTAACCTTAATGCGCAAAGACATAACCTATGTAAATGAATCGGCCCAAGCGCATAATCTACTGGCGCTAAACCTCATGAAATATTCAATGACGCTTGGCCGGGTTGAAGAGCAACAACCGCTTTGGAAAGAAGCCATTGTCCATTTCAAAAAATCGCTTGATGTTTATCCGCATACATTTAATGTAGCTTATGATTTAGGCCGCGTATATTCGATGTTTAACGAAACCGATAGCAGTCTGTATTACTTTAAACTGGCTAATACTATCGACCCGGCCAATGATTTTCCGGCACTTAAAATGAGCCTGGGTATGCTATACCAGCAAAAAGACCAGGCAGATTCTGCCCTGCATTTTTTCCTGGAATACAACAGGCTTTTACCCGGCGATTTTGAAGGATATGACAAACTGGGCTATCAGTATTTTAAAATGGGGCGAAAAGATATGGCGCTGGAAATAAGCAAAAAGGCCACTATCAACTTACCGGCCGATTATCGCTCCTACTTTAATGTAGCCCGCAGTTTTGTAGAGCTAAATCAAATTGACAGTGCAATTCTGTATTTGCGCAAAGCACAACAGCTTAACCCTAACGATCAGAACATTATAAACTCTATTCAAACATTATCGGCCAGGCGTTAAAGCATTTTCTGCTTTAATTGTAACTTTACCGGTACCTCTAAAGCAACTTTTGCACAGTGCGTTACACTAAATGGATATACTTTATTGTACTGGCATCCAGCCTTCTTTTTTCCTGTAAAAGAAGGGCCCATGTTTCAACTGCCGTACACATAAAACCCATTATGGATTATTTAACCCATAACAGCGCCCCTGTTACCTGGGATATTACAGACATTAGTTGCACACAACCGGTAGATACATTATACACCAATCTGCCTTACAATTTCGACACTGCGTTGGCGGTGCTCCATAGCCACTTTAAAACAATTGACAGCTGCGGATACAATCGCGCTACATCTTCTTATTTAAAAACACTGGTCATAGCAGATTTTACGTATGCAGCTTTCAGCTTTCAATACCTGGGGCCCTATATGGGGTATGCTGCCGACACAGTCCTTGCCTGGCAATCTATACCCTTAAGCACTTTTTATAATGTCGGCAATGCAAACCAAACTTCGCTATACTGCACAGAGCGCACTATTTTTTTCCTGCGCCTTACAGATTCTCTGTTAGGCATAAAAGGAAGGCCCATTACCGTAAGCCAGATTCATACATTTCCTGTGGTATATTTAGGTGCAGATACCTTTATTATTGACCCGAGCGACCCATTTGTAGCCTTCGATACACTTAACCAATCTGCGGCCTCTTACTCCACACTACTAAAAGGCAATAACATACAACACATAATACCTCTGCGCACCAAACGGCTATTCGGCAATACAAGGCAATTGATTTCAACCGCACTGGCGCAAAAATTACAGACAAACGAATGCGACACGTGCCTTTGCAGTTCTTTACAAAAGTATGTCGCGCTTCACAAAGAAGAAATCCTTTCTAATGTAAGGCCCTGCTTTCAATTGGCCGATGCCCCGTTATATAACCACATAAAAGTACTGAGCCCGCAAAACCGGAATAGTTACGCCGTAGAAACTACCGGTAGAATTGATGGACAACTTAACTCCACAGCCGATATACTGCTATACTACAAAGGGGTACCTTGCAATGAGCACAAAAACCGGTAGCACTTCTAACATACTTTGGGGGCTTACATATTCAGCTATCTCCTGATTAATCTGCGCTACAAAATCTGCAAGAATCCTCTTCGATAATGCCGGTAACCGCAGATACTCAGCAACATACTGAGTATATAAACAAAAAAATTCCGGCACTTTGTAGTATCCGGGATTTGTGATTTTCGCACCCCATTTTTTGGCACATGCAGATTATAATGCAGATGGCGTTTTAATTACAAAACTATCTTTTGGCAATGGCTTAAATTCAGGGTCAAGCGACATTAATATAACATGTGATACATTCTTAATCAGGTCTAAGAACCCAGTTGGCTTAACGAGATACAGGTGTGCTCCTCCAGTATAAACCCGATCAATATCCTGCGCATCATCCGAGGTAGAAAAGATTACTACCGGCATACGACTCAGCTTTTCATGCTGTTTAATTTCGCGCAGACATTCAAAGCCGTTCTTGCGAGGCATATTCAAATCCAGAAATAACAAATGAGGTAGCTTATCGGCATTCCACAAATACTCCATTAACTGTTCGCCGCCGTTTAAAGCAGTAAGTTTGGTTGCCAGGGGCAAGCCACGCAAAGCCTCTGAAAAAAGAAGTCGGTCGCCATCGTCATCGTCAGCTATCAAAATATGCAAGGGGGTATCGCTCATAATTTCTCTAAAAATATAACTCAGAATTAATGACAATTGATTAATTCTACGGAAGGCCAACCACAAGGTTAAATGGCAATAAGATATACGCCTTACCTATTTCCTCAATATGGGAATTTAAACAAACTGACTCTTTTTAATAACAAGATTAAACCTATAAAACGATTTTTTCGCTATGGCTATAAACTAAAACATCCGATGCTTTTCAACTTCGGATGTTTTTTTATTCGTATTTCTTGCAGACTGCCGACTACTTATATTCAGCTATCTCCTGATTAATCTGTGCTACAAAATCAGCTAGTGATTTGGTGCCCTGGTCGCCATGGCCCTGCTTGCGCACGGCTACTGCATTATCAGCGGCTTCCTTCTCCCCTACTACCAACATGTATGGTACACGTTTCAACTCGGTATCACGTATCTTTTTACCAATCTTCTCAGCACGTTCATCTACCGATACTTCTATACCATGCTTCTTAAGCTCTGCTTTAACTGCATAGGCATAGTCCAGGTACTTATCGCTGATAGGCAGAACGGCTACCTGCTCAGGTGCTAACCATACCGGGAACTTACCGGCGTAATGCTCCAGCAGGAAACCAATCATACGCTCGTGGGTAGATAGCGGCGCACGGTGTATTATTATTGGGCGCTCTTTCTCGTTCTTATCGTTGGTAAAAAACAGGTCGAAACGCTCGGCCTGTGCAAAGTCTACCTGGTTAGTGGCTATGGTAAACTCTTTGCCAATAGCGCTCCATATCTGTATATCTATCTTTGGCCCGTAGAAAGCCGCTTCATCGGCTACCTCTACAAACGGCAGGCCCGACTTAACCAGCACACGGCGCACCATATCTTCAGTTTCGTTCCACAGCGCAGCATTATCAATATACTTCTGACCTAACTTCTCCGGTGCATGTTTGCTAAAGCGCATCTGGTACTTATCTATACCAAATATTTTAAAGTACTTTACATACAGCTCATTCACCTTCATAAACTCCTCTTCAAACTGGTCCTTAGTGCAGTAAATGTGTGCATCGTTCATCTGCATGCTGCGCACGCGCATCAGGCCCATTAGCTCGCCACTTTGCTCGTAACGGTAGCAGGTACCATACTCTGCAAAACGCAATGGCATATCGCGGTAGCTTTTAGGTGTAGCACTAAATATTTTGTGGTGGTGCGGACAGTTCATTGCCTTCAGGTAGTATTTACCACCATCCAGTTCCATAGGCGGGAACATACTATCGGCGTAGTATGGCAAGTGGCCGCTGCGCAGGTATAGGGCCTCTTTGGCAATATGCGGGCTCTTTACGCGCACATAGCCCTGTTCGTTCTCATTCTTCTTGGCAAGCGCTTCCAGTTTCTCTATCAAGGCACCACCCTTAGGCAACCACAATGGCAAGCCCGGGCCTACCTCATCATCAAAAGCAAATATCTCCAGCTCCTTACCTATCAGGCGGTGGTCGCGTTTCTTTTGCTCCTCCAGCATGGCCAGGTAATCATCCAGTTGCTTTTGCTTAGGGAAGGTAATACCATACACACGGGTAAGCTGCTTGTTATTACTATCGCCTTTCCAGTAAGTGCCGGCAATGTTCAATAGCTTAATAGCCTTGATGTAACCGGTAGATGGAATATGCGGCCCGCGGCACAGGTCGGTAAAGTTACCTTGCTTGTAAAAGGTAATTTCACCATCTTTAAGTCCGCCCAGCAGGTCCAGTTTATATTCATCGCCCTTTTCGGTAAAGTACTTTATAGCCTCAGCCTTAGGCATCTCGCTGCGCTCGTATTTGTTGTCTTTGGCTGCCAGTTCAAGCATTAGCTTTTCTACCTTTTGCAGATCCTCTTCACCAAAGGATTGTCCGCCAAGGTCAATATCGTAGTAGTAGCCGTTATCTAATGGCGGACCTACCCAGAACTTAACACCCGGGTGCAGGGCCTCTATAGCCTCGGCCATTAAATGCGCCGACGAATGCCAGAACGTTTTCTTACCACCCTCATCTTCAAATTTCAATAGTTTAAGGCTGGAATCAGCATTTATAGGGCGCGTTAAATCCCACACTTCTCCATTTACTTCGGCAGCCACAACCGCCTTAGCTAAACCCTGGCTGATACTGGCAGCCACATCATAAGCAGTAACCCCTTCGTTGTATTCACGAACGCTTCCATCGGGTAGAGTAATCTTTATCATTGACAATTGACTATTTATTATTGATGAGTGATTATTTATAACGAAGTGCGAATATAAAATATCAGGCACAAGACACAAGCCAAAAGGCCCCAACTACACCGCACATTACCTTTTCAGTTATTTTAGAGAGGTACCAGAAGGCTGTTTTGAAAAAGTGGCACCTCCCCCTGCTCACAACATATTATTAACCAGCCGGGTACACAGGGTACCTGGTACCACCGTACCCCCTTTTTGCTGGTACCCCCGGTTTATCAATTTTAGCTAAAACAGGTAAAACCATTACCGGTACAGGTAACCTCATTACTGCCATATGGTATATAAAAGGCAGCCTGCAGAAAGGGCAATAGCAGATTTAATTTTATTTTGCGCACACTAAAACCCGAGCCATGAAAAAGCTAATTCTACCTTTCCTCCTGCTACTATGTATTGCCGGCAAAGCCCAGCAAGCCGATAATTGTGTGTTGGTACTAAACGGCAAAGAACTTAGCACCGAGGACGTAATTACCAAAGAAGATGCTGCACACTTCTGCACATTGCTTTTCCGCGATTACGCTACAAAAAAAGATTTGCTGCCCACCGGTTATGAATGGGTAGCCAGCAACAACGGGCAAATTATTAAGGGCAATATAGCCGATTGCCTAAAGTTAATGGAAGCCGCCAAGGGCATGGCCAGCGGCGATGTACTTTACATACAGGAAATTAAATACAAAGGAATTAAGGGGCAGTGCAAGGGTCAGTTTGCACTGCGTATAAAGTAGAGACGCGATGTTCGCGTCTCTGAGACGTCAACATGACGTCTCTACTGCTCAAATATCTCTACCACCGATTTGCGGATGTTTTTGCTTATAGTTTCGGTGGGCAGGTCGTTCTCATCGTGGCCAAAAGGCTCTTCTATTTCTTCGGCAATAAGCTCCATACTGGTTAAGGCATAGAATATAAAAGCCACCACCGGTATGCAATAATACCCCAGCGAAAACACCATGGTAAACGGCAATGTCATTACAAAAAAGAAGATGAATTTTTTAAGGAAGATGCTATATGAAAAGGGTATAGGGGTATTCTTAATCCGCTCGCAGGCACCGCATATATCGGTAAACGACATCAGTTCGGGATTGAGATATATCAGTTGCTCGTTATTGATAACGCCGCTGCGATTAAGCTCGTGTATGCGGTTATACATAGCCCGTGCTATATAGTTAGCCTGATGGTGGCCCGGCTGTATACCTTCGGCATTAAACAAATCGTGCCCTTGAAGCTCGTTAGGGTGAAAGCTATTGCGCAGGTGGTTTTTTAGTGCCACTGAATAGTTAGGTATCATAATGGCAAAAAAACTGCGCTCCTGGTGGGCTGTAGCCGGCAAAATTGCATTTAGCTTTAATGCCAGGTTGCGGCTATTGTTTATCAGACTGCCCCATAGCTTGCGCCCCTCCCACCACCGGTCGTAGGCACTATTGGTGCGAAACACCAATAGCATAGATATTACAAAGCTAAGCATGGTGTGCATCATACTCAGGTTCTTCAGGTGGTCGTTTTTATACATATGCAGATACTCGGTATAAAACCAGGCAATGCCGGCCGAGTAAATGCATAAGGAAATAATCATAGGCAGCAGCTCTCTGAAGGTATCTGACTTATGGAACCTGAAGAGAAATGTGAACCAGTCTTTGGGGTTGTAGGTAATCACGGGTTAAGAGTTGATTATTTATTATAATTGATTTATTACTGAGCAGCGTTCAGGTTTTTCAGGTGTTGCGCTGCACGCTCAAATTCGGGGTCTATATTCAAACAAGTTTGATACAGACCAATAGCTTCTTTCTTTCGGCCCAAATCTTCGGCGCATAGCCCTTTGCTAAAATAGGCACCGGCATAAGTTGGGTCTACCTGCGTGGCAAGGTCGTAGTAGTGGTAGGCATCCTGCACAGAGTCCATCTGGTAATAGCAGAAGCCAGTGCCCATGTAGGCCTCTACATTTTTATGGTTTACTTCTATCACTTTCTTAAACTGCTCGGCAGCCTTGCTTAGCTTCTCGGTGGCTTGTGCCAGTTTATTGGCATCATACAGGCGCACACCTTCTTCCTTCAGCAGGTTGGCCTTGGCATATAAAGCATCTTCAGGGTTATCGCTTACTTTAATGGCATTATCAAAATACTTCTCGGCATTTTTATCCTTTTTGCTTTTTAGCAATAGTCCTATCTGCACATAGGCATTGTAAAATTTAGGGTTTAACTCAGTAGCTGTTTGAAAACTAGACAGCGCCTTGATAGTATCGCCTATCTCTTTAAATATCGTTCCCTTATAAAAATAGATATCAGCGTTCTGCGGGTCTTTGGCAATAGCGGCGTTCAAAAAATCGAGGGCGCGGCGGTAGTTGCCTTCCAGTGTGGTATCTATATAGGCCAGCTCGGCAGCTTTTACATAAAAGGCCGTATTCATACTATCGGTAGCAATGGCCTTCTGCATTAGCGATAAGCCGCGTTGTGGCTCGGCAGTGCGCTTAAACAACTCTGCTGCATACATATAAAACTCGGGGCGCAGTGAGTCGAGCGTTAGCGCAATAAACATATCGGTAGCAGCGCTCTTATAATCGTTGTTAGCCTCGTATATCTGTGCCCTTTTGTAATACAAAAACGGGTTTAAAGAGTCTTTGGTTATTTCGGCCGTAATGGCATCCAGTTTGGGTATGCTTACGGTATCGGTATTGGCTACCTCTACCTGCTTATTACACTGCTTGCAAGAGGGCAAAAACAGTACTAAAACAACAGTTATGGCTATAAAAATTGATAGAATTAAGTGTTTCCGCATGGCGCAAAGAAAATAAAATACAATTGTTGCCAATAACCATTGTTTTTCCGTTTCCAATATTTACTTTTACAGTAGTTCTTTGATACCCTTTCAGCACTTGCCACTTAAAACGGCAAAACTGAATTAAGATACGCCCACACAGACCGATGCGCTAGTTAGTATTTTTATAGAACCGGGCTTAAGTTGTAACGTCAATGGCGGGTCGCACTCCGGGCAACCGGGGCTTCGTCCACAAAACAAGTTAACAGCGAATTACAGCGATGTTGCTAAGCCCAAATCATGACCTAAGGTAACTTAACGTCAAAACTCTGTGTGGGTTTTTTTATTACCCCAAAACCTAAAAACATATCGTCATTGCGAGGAGGCGCCCTGGCCGACGAAGCAATCTTCTGATAGGAAGGGGATTGCTTCGGTCGCAAAGCCTCCCTCGCAATGACGCCCTCTCATACATAATGCACCCAGCCCGCTTATCTGTCAACATCAACAAAATTGCTTTATTAAGAAACTCGCGCGGTAGCGATATACCCAGTGTGGTACAGTTTGCCAAAGACTGTGAGCGCTATGGTGCACAGGGTATAACCATACACCCACGCCAGGATGAGCGGCATATTACCCGCAAAGATGTGTATGACCTTAAGCCTATAGTAACTACCGAGTTTAATATAGAAGGTTACCCATCGGAAGATTTTTTGAAAATGGTGCTGGAAGTTAAACCCGAGCAGTGCACCCTGGTACCAGATGCCCCGGGCCAGCTTACAAGCGACCACGGCTGGGATACCATCACCCACCAAAGCTACCTTACCGAAGTAATTGATAGACTTAAAAAGAGTGGCATACGCGTATCGCTGTTTATAGACCCGCAAAACAAGCTGATAGAGGCAGCCAAAGCCACCGGTGCCGACCGTATTGAATTTTACACCGGCCCTTATGCGCACGATTTTGCTGCCGATAAGCAAAAGGCAATTACAGAGTTTACCGCTGCTGCCAATTTCTGCAACGAGATTGGCATAGGCATAAATGCCGGCCACGACCTTAACCTGGATAACCTTAAATTCTTTAAACAAAACATCCCCGGTTTGTTAGAGGTATCTATTGGCCATGCACTGGTACGCGACTGTTTATATTATGGGTTAGAGAATACGATACAGCTTTACCTGCGCCAATTGGAATAAGCAGCTGCGCTGTAGATTACGCAGATAATACAAATAGATAACACAACCCACACTCATGCATCTCATCAAACAAAGTTTTGGTTTTATATGGGCCCTGTGGGGGGCGTTTTGGTTTATGGTGGTGGTTATCATTTTTACTCCCATTTATGCTTTGTTGTTCGCCCTGTTTGGCACAAAATACTCCATGGCCTGCGTGTGGTGCAATTGTCATTACCTCAGTCCGTTTCTTTTGGGTATCACCGGCATACGTGTAAAAGTATTTGGCAAGGAAAAACTTGACAAGAACCGGACTTACGTGTTTGTAGGCAACCACCTTACACAGATAGATATACTGGCCACAGCCGTATCGGTGCCCAGGCCTATCCGCTTTCTGGCAAAAATAGAGACGAAGTATATTCCTGTGTTTGGGTTGATGGTAAAAATGCTGGGCATACGCGTAGACCGGAAAAACAAAGAGAGCCGCGAAAAATCGTATGGCTATATGGCGCAGGCGCTTAAACGTGGCGAATGCCTGTTTATATACCCCGAAGGCACACGCAACCGTACTAATGAACTTTTAAAAGATTTTAAAGATGGTGCATTCCGTGTGGCTATTATGGCGCAGGTGCCGGTAGCGGTGCAAACATTGGTAGGGATAAAAGAAGTAAACGCACCGGAGGGTATTCAGTTATATCCCGGTAAGGTAGAGGTGCATTGGAGCCAGCCTATAGAGACGGCGGGCATGACACTGGACGATGTGCCAAGGCTGCGCGAGATGGTGCGGCAGCAGATGCTAAAGCATTTAACGGGTAACTAAAATCATTTTAGAGGCACTATCGCCTGTACCTGTCGGGCAGTTGGCAACACCAGCCGCCGCATGTGAGCGAAGTATTACGTGAACCATGAAAGCGAACATCAGGAATATCTTTTTCATACAGGGTATTTTTGGGTTATACAAGTAATATAACCCGCACCCGCGCTCTTGTCAAGAGCGGACACAGAAAAAGACAGAATAAGAGGTATAGAGTGTTACGGCTATCAATGAAAAAGGTTACACTACTTGGTTATTTTTTAACAATTAAATCAATCATCGTAGAGTTCTTACGAAGTAAAATACCAAACCAGAACCATAGGAATAAGTAGCATTAAAAGAAAAACAGCTTCCCAATACACACTTTTCTGTTCATTCCTATAAAAGAACCTATTCAGCAAAACGAAATACCCATTATACAACAGCAGGAATGCTATCGTTATTATGGTAAATAACCCAACCATATCGCTTGATTCGTCATATACCCACACCTTTAGCAACCAGAGAATTGCCAGCGTATTGATTACTCTTATTGCAACCTTTCTGATTACCGACATTCTATTATGTGTTATTAAGGTTTCAAACTCCGCATAATAGCATCCTCCACTAGAACAAACAGGTCGTTAGGTTTAAACTTGCGCCAGGTAAGGTCGCTAAAGATGCCACCCGTTTGCACATAGTATTGTATGCCGGTGGCTTTCATCTCATCGGTAATGTGCTTGCGAAAATTGAGGAACACAATCCAGCCGGCTTCGTCTTTTATATCCTCAAACCACTCTTCGTAGTATAGGTCGTCAGAGGCATGAAAGTTAAGCACGTTCTCTCCTATAACTATAAACTTTACAATGCCTTCCTTTACCAGTGGGTCTATCACCGCCCGTTTAAATTCCATTATGTCATTATGCACAGCATCGTTCCATTCACCTATCATCTCCAGTACACAAAACTCATTTTCGTAATCGGCAAACAGGAGTTTACAGTATAAGGTAGATGAACCGAAGTTATCCCACTGCGGGTGTATGTAGAAGTTGTATATCTTATCTTTAAACTCAAACTCGCTATACATCCGGTTAAAAAACGGCGACAACTCGTCTTCGCTCGCTATGTAATAATCGCGCCACTGGTAATATGGTTCTATTTCGTGCATTGTTATGTGCCGTTTTATTGGGTAAAGTTCAAAATTTAAGCCACTTAATTAGCAATTGGCAGTGAGCAAACTGTTTTATATTCGCTGTAATGAAAAACATATTGCCCACCCTGCTTGTTCTATTATTACTAACGGTTAGCGCTTGTTCTAAGTGTTACAAATGTCATAATCTTTGCAAAGCCTGCTCAGAAACCCACCTGGCAAACGGCGGCGACACGGTGCTTACCATTATTGTACGGTCAGATTTATTGGGCGAAAAGTATTACCTGGAGTATATAGATTCCCTAACATCTCCGTCGTTGGGGTGGAACTGCCGCGATACAGCCAGCAGCTACAACGAAGAATTCTGCGAGGGACAATCGCAATCAGCCGTAAAGCTTATAAATAAGAAGGAAGCGGGGTTGGTTTGTGCAGGAGAATAGTTAGTCCAAATTACCTTGTCCATATAACTACAAAAGGCCCCGCCATGGCGGGGCCTTTTGTAGTTATTGCCAACGGCAAACTTTCAGTTGCCAACTACTTTACTTCCATCAATTCAGTATCGAATACCAATGTAGCATTGGGAGGTATTACACCACCAGCGCCGTTTGGTCCGTAACCAAGTTCAGAAGGGATGATCAGTTTTATTTTAGAGCCTACTTTCATCAGGGCAATGCCTTCGTCCCAGCCTTTAATAACCTGGCCCTGGCCTAAGGTAAACGATATAGGCTGGTTGCGGTCAAGCGATGAATCGAATTTTTTGCCGTTAGCTAACGTACCCGTGTAGTGTACCGAAACAGTTTTACCGGCTTCAGCCTGCGCACCTGTGCCTTCCTTTTCAACTACATAGAATAAGCCGCTGGCAGTTTTTTGAGCCTTAGGATATTTAGCTTTTACCAGTTCTTCTGCTGTCATAGAGTTTGCTTTTGCTTCTTCTTCGGCTTTCTTTTTAGCAACAGCTAATTTTTCATCATACGTCTTTTTGCCATCAAACGCGTTAGCTTCTTTACCCACGCGGATAATGCGGACAGTTTTCATTTTGTCGCCTTGCGCAATAGCGTTTACCACATCCATACCTTGTACTACGCTGCCAAATACACTGTGCTTATCGTTAAGCCAGGCAGTAGCTACGTGCGTAATGAAAAACTGGGTTTGGTTGGTTCCCGGGCCCGCATTAGCCATAGATAAGATACCAGGGCCGCTGTGACGCAAAGTAGGGTCAAACTCATCGGGGAATGAATATTTGGTAGCCGAGCCGCTTCCGTTACCGGCAGCATCGCCACCTTGTATCATAAAGTTGGCTATTACACGGTGGAACGCGATACCATCGTAAAATGGCTGGCCAACCGGCTTGCCGGTGTTCTCCTGTTTGCCTTCTACAAGGGCTACAAAGTTACCTACCGTCATAGGTACTTTTTGATACTCCAGCTTACAAACAATAATACCCTTATCGGTATTAAATTCAGCGTAAATGCCCGGCTCCTTTTTCCAGTTCGGATTATCTGCTACTGTAGACTTAGCTGGTGTGGTAATGGCATTGGCAATTGGAGTTTGAGCCTCCGTCAGGATTCCGCTAAACAGAAGCATTGCCAGTAAAACTGATTTTACTTTTTGCATATTGATTTTAGGTTTATTTTTTTTAAATGTTAGTGTATTACAGTTTGTGATTAGCTTACTTAACCGCCATTAATTCGGTATCGAAAATAAGGGTAGCGTTTGGCGGAATAACACCACCAGCACCGCGCGGGCCATAGCCCAGGTCAGATGGTATAATCAGCTTTAACTTAGAACCTACTTTCATAAGGGCGATACCTTCATCCCAGCCTGGTATTACCTGGCCACGGCCAAGGGTGAAAGAGATAGGCTCTCCGCGGTCAAGTGAAGAATCGAATTTCTTGCCATTGCCCAATGTGCCGGTGTAGTGAACCGAAACAGTTTTACCTGCTACAGCCGGAGCACCAGTGCCTTCGTTTTCTACCACATAGTAAAGACCGCTGGCGGTTTTCTTTGCATTAGGGTATTTAGCCTTAACCAGTTCAGCTGCCGACATAGTCAGCAACTTACCTTCCATCTCTGCTTTCTTTTTAGCAATAGCTACGTTATCGTTATAGCTCTTCAGGCCATCAAAAGCTTCTGCCTCGGCACCAACACGTACTATCCGCACGCTATCTATTTTATCGCCTTGTGCAATAGCGTTTACCACATTTTGGCCTAATACTACTTTACCAAACACTGTATGCTTATCATTTAACCATGGTGTGGTAACGTGTGTAATAAAGAACTGGGTTGAGTTCGTAGCCGGTCCTGCATTAGCCATAGCTAATACACCCGGGCCATCAAGGCGCAATGAAGCGTCAAACTCATCGGGGAAAGAATATTTGGTAAGTGCACCTGTGCCTGTACCGGCAGGGTCGCCGCCCTGTATCATAAAATTAGGGATAACACGGTGCCATGTAAGGCCATCGTACAGCGGCTGGCCAACAGGCTTGCCTGCATTGGGCTGCTTGCCTTCGGCAAGGGCTACAAAGTTACCTACAGTCATAGGTGTTTTGGTGTACTCCAGGCGGCAAACAATAGTGCCTTTAGGGGTGCTGAATTGAGCATATAAGCCCGGTTCATTATTCCAGTTAGGGTTTTCGGGATAAGCGGGTGTCTTAACGGTGTCGATAGGTGCCATGGTACTCTGTTCTTCTGCTTTTTTTTCTTTTTGGTTGCACGCAGACAATACTGAAGCAAACAAAACTAGGGTTAATAAAAATGGTTTGGTAATACGATTCATAAAATAGGGTTGATTTGGTTGGTATATTATGGTTAAGCCAGTTTCAAATTTTCCAGGGCATCTAAAAACTTCTTTTCTGTTTTCTCCAGGTTAAGGCTGCTACGGCCACCTGCTGCATTGCGGTGCCCGCCACCTTCAAAATATGTGCGCGCAAAAGTGTTTACATCTACCTCACCGCGTGAGCGGAACGAGATTTTAACCTTATCGGGTTCCTCGCTAAAATAAGCGCACACCTGCACCCCTTCTATTTTAAAAGGATAGTTAACCAAACTCTCGCTATCGCCTGCCTGCAAATTAAATTTTTTTATTTCTGCCTGAGTAACCAATATATAGGCCACTGTGCCATTCTTTACCAATTTTAACTTCTCGTGCAGGCAGTAGCCAAAAAAGCGCAGGCGGGTTTCCCGAAAAACATTGTTTACCCTATCGCTTACATAATCGGGGCGGGCTCCTTTGCCTACCAATACAGAAGCCACGCTAAGTGCATTGGCCGTAGTATTATTAAACTGGAAGAAACCATTATCGGTACACAACCCGGTAAACAGGTTCTCGGCCATACGCTGGTCCATTAAATCCTGGTAGCCCAGGTCGGCTATCAGGTCGCAAAGCATCTCCGATGTTGCACAGTATGTTACATCGCTAAACAGCAATAATGCAAAATGTTCGGGCTGCTGATGGTGGTCTATTACAATTTTGGGAGCCGTGGCTTTTTTCAATACCTCACCTAAACCCTCAAGGCGCGATAGCGCATTAAAATCGAGACAAAAAATATAGTCGGCGCTCTTTATTTTGGCTTCGCACAATTTGCGGCCCATTTCGCTTTCGTGTATCAAAAGCTCATCGGTGCCATGTATCCATTTCAGGTTTTGGGTAAAGGGGTTGGGCGATACAAAAGTAGCCTCGTGCCCCAGCTTCTCCAGAAAGAATTTCCAGGCCAGCGACGAACCCAGCGCATCTCCATCAGGATTGCGGTGGGTTACAATCACCATTTTTTTAGGCGACGAAAGAATTTCTTTTAGCTGAGCAACTTTCTCTTCTGCAAATTTCATTGGGTGGCGAAGGTAATTTAAAATGTGAAGTAGGAAAGATGCCCACCACATCACCCTAGATAGCTCCAACACTAAGGGCATTAACAACCAACAAAGGCTAAATAATCATAAAAAAGGGCAACAACTTTCGCTGTTGCCCGCGCTTCAGAGCAAGCTCCTTTTACATAGCCTGTCTGACGGTTTGGCACCTGCTGCAAATATAGCCGTAAATGGGGCTTTGGAAATGAAATGAGAGAAATTTTCGTTTCCTATTATAATTAAGTTAGATTCGCTCATTAATTTTAAACAACAATTTTTATGGCAACAGGAACAGTTAAGTTTTTCAACAACACAAAAGGGTTCGGATTTATTAAAGATAACGATGGCGACAAAGAATACTTTGTTCACGTATCTGGCCTTGTAAACGAAATCAAAGAAGGTGACAACGTTACCTTTGAATTACAGGAAGGCAAAAAAGGATTAAACGCAGTTAACGTTAAGGTAGCTTAACTATAATCATAGTTGAACTTTTGTAACAAACCCCGCCAATTGGCGGGGTTTGTCATTTATATCAGGTGCCTATTTGCTGTTACTTTTAACCATCTCTTTTTTTAGCTCATCCAGCAATTCAATCTGCCGTTTCTGAATTTCGAACAGGTTTTTCATGTTCAGCTGCAGGTTCTTTATCTCCATTTCGGCCTTCAGGTTAATCAGGTAGTCGCTTTGTGCCCGCTGGCGGTCTTTATCCTCTTTGCGGTTCTGGCTCATCATAATAATTGGGGCCTGTATAGCAGCAATGCAGGATAAAACCAGGTTAAGAAGTATAAAAGGGTATGGGTCAAACGGTTTTTGAAGCAGCACTATTGAGTTCAATAGTATCCACCCGGCCAGTATAGAGAAGAAGGTAATAATAAACGCCCAGCTACCCCCAAACTCAGCCACTTTATCCGATAGTTTATCGCCCAGTGTTGCTTCTTTATCCTGGGCCTGCATCAGCACCTGGGTAAGCAACTCGTCATCATCAATATTCTCAGCAAAAAAGTCGTTTATCTTCTCAATATCATTCTCGGTAGAATGTATTAGCTGGTGAAGGTTTTCGCGCCTGCTCATTTTACAAATCGCTTTTAGAGAAGCTTAAAGGCAAAATATCTTTTACAGTGCTTATAGCATACACCTCGCCTTTATTGCCGGTAAGTATAATCTCTATGGGTGCATCGAACCTCGTTTCATACTCCAGCAAGCGCTGGCGGCAAATACCGCAAGGGGCTACCGGATGGCTTATAACCTGGTTCTTGCTTTCAACGGTAATAGCTATTTTTTTGATAGCCACCTGCGGATACAAAGCCGAAGCAGCACTAAGCGCTGTACCCTCGGCGCAAATACCTACCGGAAAGGCTGCATTCTCCTGGTTGGTGCCGGTTACAATTTCACCATTAGCAAGCAATACAGCTGCCGCTACTTTAAAACCCGAATACGGAGAGTACGAATCATTAAGCGCAGCCCTTGCCCTTTCCATCAGCAAGCCATCCGCTTCAGGCAATTCAGCGGTGCTATCAAAAACCCGAAGGGTAAAACTAAGCTGTTGTTCTTTCATTTAATGGTAATGAGTAATTAGTATTGAGTAGTTAGATATATAGCTTTCACCTCATTGCATGCTTAACATTAGCGAGGAAACTTAAATATCTCCTTTGCTTTTTTCTCGGCTTCTTTCTTGGCTTTCTCGGCGGCTTCTTTAGCGCGTTTTTCTGCTTCGGCTTTGGCTTTATCAGCAGCCTCGCGCGCTTGTGTTTCGGCCTGCTTTTTCAACTCTTCGGATTTTGCCTTTAGCTCTTCTTCGGCTTTCTTTTTCAAATCATCCACCGCACCTTTCACCATGTCTTTAGCCGAGCTGCCACCCGCCAATACTTTAGATAGGGTAACCTTAGGCTGCGAGGTAGTACCGGTAACCTTAAACACAAAGCCAACGGTCTCTGGCATGGCGCCGCTAAAGCCCGGTATTTTATTAAGATAGCCCTGCGCCAGCGATGTTGCTGCGCCCAGCTCTTTGGTAGGTATGTTCATTTGCATATCGTAATCAATGCTTTGGTCAAAACCATTGCGGCCCTTTATGTTTGCAACATAGCCGTTGCCGAATTTTATATCAGTAGGCTCTACATCCACTTTACCATCTTTAAATTTAAGCACCGTAAAGGCATTGTTAATCTGCAGGTTTTGCAGGGCTGGTATTTTAGCTACCTGCGTTATTTTTTCCAGTATTGGCAACCCTACAATGCGGGCACTTGGTATTTCTACTTTACCATCACCTTTCAGCGAGTTGTAGTCTACACTCATATCTTCATTCAGCCTGCCCGAGCCATTTAGGTCGCTGCTGAAATTGCCCTGTATATACTTAATAACCGGAGCCAGCTTTTCGCTCATGCCCACCATTTTATAGGTCTGCTGAAAATCGAAATTATTGATATCGTAGTTAAAGGTTACATCCGGCTTAGCCTTGCCCTTTGTATTGTAAACTGCCGATATAGTAGCATTGCCACCCAGCAGGTTAGCAAACAGGTTATTCAGGTTAATAGCTTCGTCTTTAATCACTATCTGGCCCTTTACATTCTCCAGCACAATTTTTTCGTATAGTATTTTACCTATTTGCGAGTTGGCTGTAAAATCTATATGCGCAGGTACTTTAAAGTATTCTGTTTTGGCAGTATCGGCCACCTTGGGCTTCTCACCTGCTTTGGGCTCATCTTTGCTTAGCCACTCGTTAGCATCAAACTGCGAGCTGCGCAGGTTGATGTTACCCAACAGGTCGCCTTTGCCAAATGCATAAGCCATAAAATTATCAAGGGTACCCGTAGCGTTGAAATCGCTTTTGCCAATAGCCGCTGAAAAACTGCTAAGTGTAACATTTTGTGGATTAAAGGCCATTTGCATATCCATTACACGCACCGGCATAGGCAGGTCCTTGGTATCATATACCAGGTTAGTCACCTTCAGGTTACCGGCTGCTTTTATAGCCTCGTAGCGCTTGTTATCTATATCACTTTTACGGCCCTTAAAATCAAGGTTCAGGTTAAGCAAACCGGTAATGGTCTTCAAACCTTCTATAGGGTAAAACTTCGGCACGTTGGCCAGGTCCATACGCCCTGTTACGTTTGCTACCACATTAGGGTCACTAACCGGTGTACGCACATTAATCTTGGCATCTATCGGGTCGGTACCGGCCTCCAGGTGCAGTTTACTGATATCTACTACGGTTAAATCCAGGCCACCTTGTGGCTTTACCACATTTGCTGCAATAAAAATATTTTTTACCCCCACCGGCAGGTCGGGGTACTGAAACATACCATTATTCACTTTCAGGTTAAGGCCAAAGGCGGGGTAGTCCTCTCCTTTCATCTCTCCCTTCACGTTTCCATCCAGCGCC
>DATGWP010000185.1:0-24660 GCA_035299425.1 Chitinophagales bacterium
TAACGAGGTAGAGTGTATTAACTCAATCAAACGTTTGCTAAGCTATATGCCGCAAAACTGCGACGAGCAGGCACCGGCTTTTGATTATGAAGAAGGCGAGGAAGCCCGCCCTAAACTGAACAATGTAATACCTGCTAACCCTAACCAACCTTACGACATACGAGAGGTGATTAGCGAAATAGTAGATGGAGACTCTTTTCACGAAGTGCACAAAGACTACGCAGAGAACATAGTTGTAGGCTTTGGCCGCATTGGCGGCCGCAGCATTGGTGTGGTAGCTAACCAGCCCGCTGTACTGGCGGGGGTGTTAGATATCAACTCATCTAAAAAAGGCGCGCGCTTTGTGCGCTTTTGCGATTGCTTTAATATACCGCTTCTAACTTTGGTAGATGTGCCGGGCTTTTTGCCGGGTACCGACCAGGAGTGGAACGCTATTATAACCAACGGTGCCAAATTGCTATATGCCTTTAGCGAAGCTACTGTGCCTAAAATTACGGTAATTGTGCGCAAGGCTTACGGAGGTGCTTACGATGTAATGAACAGCAAACACATAGGTGCTGATATGAACTATGCCTGGCCTAACGCCGAAATTGCGGTGATGGGAGCGAAGGGGGCCGCCGAAATAATTTTTAAGCGCGAAATATTATCTGCGCCAGACCCTTCTGTAAAACTGAAAGAAGTGGTGGATGCTTATGCCGAAAATTTTGCCAACCCCTATAAGGCAGCAGCGCGTGGGTTTATAGATGAGGTGATTGAACCATCGCAAACCCGCGCTAAACTTATCAGGGCATTTAGAATGACAGAAAATAAAGCGGTAAAGCTGCCGCGTAAAAAACACGGCAACATACCGCTGTAACTAGCAATTGGTACTAAGTTTGTTTTATTACCGTAACTAAATGTAGAGTTATGGCCACATCTTTTAATATACTGACTGCCGTTTCAGACTTACTAACGGGCGTAAACATTCCTGACAAGGCACATGCCGTGAAGCCTTTCGACCAAAAGCGGTACCTTGGCAGATGGTATGAAATTGCCCGTTTAGATTACTATTTTGAGCGTAATCTCGACAGTGTAACGGCCACTTACTCGCTACGAGGCGATGGGAAAATTAAAGTGGATAACAAAGGCTTTAATTTTAAAGAAAACAAATGGGAAGAAAGCATTGGTAAGGCAGTGCCCGTAGATGACCCGACTGAAGCCCGCCTGAAAGTATCATTCTTCGGCCCTTTTTACGCAGGGTACAATGTAATAGCTATCGATAAGGATTATAAATATGCACTGGTAGCCGGCAAGAATCTCGATTACTTGTGGTTGTTGTCGCGCGAAACAACTATGCCTGACGATGTGAAGGCAGAATATCTGGCCAAGGCTAGCGCTATTGGATACGACACCGGAAAACTGATTTGGGTTGACCAATCCAGAAACGCAGCTTAACTATGAGAACAATTTGTGCTAAACTTTGTTCTTTATAATAAGTAAAAGGAGTGTAGCTTGCTTAGCTGGCATATTAAGCCCATTTTCACATTATATTTTTCGTATTTTCAATTTCACATGCGTTTACTGCTTCTTGGGGTTTTTGTAGCTCTGGCCCAATTTTCTTCTGCATTCTCTATACATGGCGTAGTGTATGGCGCCAACCGCGAAAAAATTGGTTACGCCAATATTTATGTAAAGGGTACTACCAATGGCACATCGGCCAATGTGATGGGCCAGTATCAGTTTGATCTGCCTGCGGGCACTTATGAGTTGATATTTCAGCACCTGGGCTATAAACAACATTTGGAAACGGTAGTTGTAAAAGCAGACGTTGAGCTGGATGTAACCCTTGAGGAGCAACAATACGAAATACGCGATGTAGTGGTTAATGGCAGCGAAGACCCTGCCCTGGCTGTTATCCGCAAGGCTATTCAAAAGCGTAAGTATTTTTTAAACGTAGTAGAGAGCTACACCTGCGATGCCTATGTAAAAGGTATGCAGCGCATATTAGAGGCTCCGGACAGAATACTTGGGCAGAAGATAAACACTACCGGTTTACTCACCGGGCCTAAAAATTCGGGCATACTTTATTTAAGTGAGTCACAGTCCAAACTATATTACAAAAAGCCGGGCAAATTTCGCGAGGTTATCTATTCATCTAAAGTAAGCGGCCGGGCCAATGGGTTTACATTCAATTCGGCTCAGAACTTTTATTTCAACTTCTACGAGCGCAATATCACTATCCCTTTTATTGCCCAGCGGCCTTTTATTTCACCATTGGCCGAAAACACCTTTTTCTATTATAACTTCCGTATGCTGGGTGCATATAAAGAGGGTGACTACCTGGTAAATAAAATACTTGTTACACCTAAGCGCAAGGCCGACCCGTGTTTTACCGGTGTGCTCAGTATTATAGAGGATAACTGGAATATTCACTCGCTGGAGTTATATCTTACCAAAATCAACGGTATTCAGTATATAGATACCCTTAAGGTTACACAATATTTTGTGCCCGTAGCACAG
Organism: Chitinophagales bacterium; assembly: GCA_035299425.1. Lineage (GTDB taxonomy): Bacteria > Bacteroidota > Bacteroidia > Chitinophagales > LD1 > Bog-950. Next base: position 2,500 of record DATGWP010000185.1, read on the forward strand.
GATATATGGCTGCCCACCCAGCAGCGATACGATGCCAATGGAGGTGTACTGGGCATTAAGGGCGATGGGTACTACCTGGGTATTTTTAAAAACTACAAGGTAAACGATATACTGGGTATGATGCCGCCACATAGTAAATCTGTGATAAAAGCCGACTCGCTAAAAGCGCCTAAGAAATATGCACAGCAAAAAAAGAAAGAAGAGAAACTGATTGAGAAGAAAATATTTACAGATGAGGTAGTAAAAATAGAGGAGGTAGCTAATAAGCGGGAGGAGGAATACTGGGATAGCATACGCCCGGTGCCGCTTACTGAACTTGAAGCAACCGACTACCAGGTAAAAGATAGTATACAGGTGATACGTGATACCAAAGAGTTTAAAGATTCTACTGATAAGAATGTAAACAAGCCGGGCGTACTTTCTATTCTTACAGGGTACACCTACCGCAAGCAATACAAAAGGATCCAGGTAGATTTCCCTTCGCTCATCAATCTGGTGAATTATAATACAGTAGAAGGCGCTAACCTGCAAATGAAATTTGCCGTGCGAAAGGATTGGAAAAATGGCAAGCGCATTGTTTTCGAGCCATGGTTTCGATTTGGTATATCTAACCTGCACTTTAACAGTATGGCTAAACTTACCGTTCGCACCAGCCAGATACACGAAGAGTTTATAACACTATCTGGCGGTAAGTATGTTAGTCAGTTTAACGAAATCAACCCTCAGCCCGAGTTTGGCAATACATGGCAAAGCCTGGTGCTAAAACAGAACAGGATGAAACTGTTTGAGCAGTATTTCGCACGTGCCAGTTATTCGCGGGAAGTATACAATGGCATCATCAGCACTTTTACCATGCACTATGCGCACCGTATGCCGCTGGAAAACACCAACCACTTTTCGTTTTTCAAAAGTGTAAAAGGTGAATACAGCCGCAATGGCATGGATTTGCCCGAAACCAACAATATCAATTACAATATTCAGGAGCATAACATTTTGCGGGTAGAGGTTAAATTCCACTTTACCTTTGGGCAGAAATATATTACACGACCAGACTCACGTTTCCGCACTGGCTCTAAATGGCCAGAGTTGTACGTAACCTATAAGCGGGGTATTCCAATTAAAGGTTTTAGCGATGTTAATTATGATTTTTTGGAGGCTCAGCTGGAAGGCACAATACCATTAAAACTGGCCGGTACCATGTTTTATCGTTTCGGTGGTGGCGGTTTCCCTACCAGCAAAAATGTGCCTTACCCTGACTACAAGCACTTTTATGGTAACTTCTTCTCACAGGGCGGTACCGATTTACTGGGCTTTTTTCTACTTAGATATTACCGCCATAGCACAACCAAGTACTTTGCCGAAGCGCATATAGAGCATCATTTTGGTGGTTTTCTATTCAACAAAATACCCGGTATACGCAAGCTAAAGCTGGATGAAGTGGTAGGTTTTCACATGCTATACACCCCCACCCGCAAGCAGTGGCTACAGGTAGATGTGGGTATTGCCAACATATTAAAAGTACTCAGGGTAGATTTTGTAGCTGGCTTTGGCAGTAACAAAGGCGAGCAATATTATGGTGGGCGGATAGCCCTGGCCCTCACTATATTTAAGTAGCGCCTTAAAAACAAAAAAGCCATCTATTTGTTACCGGATGGTCTCCTCAACAAGGAATATTCATTACGCAATTGGGATATAAGAACAAACAGAAACGGGAGCCAATTGGCTCCCGTTTCTGTTTGTTCTTATATTGCCCATCAATTCCGAATTGAGCAATCCGCATTGAAAACCTAGTCTGTTGTTTCCTGCTTATCATCATCATGCACCTTGGTAGGCAGTTTGCCTTTGTAAGTAGGGTCTTCCATGTGCAATATGTAGTCTTCTACCTGCTCGGCACCAATACGACGCGCTTTTATAATCTTATCCTTATCAAGGATATAGATTTGCGGTGTGCTTTGTATGTCCCACTCAAAACGGAAATTGCTGTGGCGTTTGCTATCGCATACGTTTATCCAGTCCAGGTTGTTTTTTTGTATAAACTCGCGCCAGTCTTTATAGTTTTCAATTTCCATAATAGCCGGACTATACGTTTCTACATCCACTCCTTTCTTTTTCAGGCTGTGGTAAGCTTCTGCCAATACAGGAATCTCTTTCTTGCAATGGCCGCAGTCCGGGTCCCAGAAAGCAAGAATGGTGTATTTAGCCTTTACCTCCTGCAGCGAACGCCATTGCATTTCGGTGCTATCGGTTGGCAATATCAGGCGTTGCGCCGGTTTGCCTACCAATACAGGTTTAAGGCGTATAGCGCGGTCACAAATTTTAAAACGTTTGGCGGTGTCTATCCATGGAGTAAGGTCCTGCACACAGAAATACTTCTCGCCCAAGTGCTGGTACACCGCATCAAAACCCATTATTTTTGAGTTTGCCATCTCATTAAAGATGTAGGTAAGTATATAGCGGTAAACTTCATTCTTCTTATCCGTTTTGGCGAGCAACTCTTCGCTGCCTGCTATAATCGAATCCGGAACCTGCACTATAGTCTGGTTCATAAAAGTCTTCAACTTGTTGTGAAACACCGGGCAGCGTAGCAGGCGCTCATCGCTCAGGTCTACATAATCCCAATAGTGTGATTTGTAAAATCTCCATTGAAAGGCGGAATCTATCATACTGCCATCGGGCTTGCGTGGCGACTCTGGGACCTCAATTTCTTTCATGGCCCTAAGCAGCTTGGCATAAAATAAAGTAGGATACTTTGTCATTACCTCGTTGCGCTTGCCTTTTACTTCGCCGTCTATTTTCTTTAGCTCGGCCATGTACTTTTCTTTGTCCTTAGGGTCTTTGGCACTTTTATACAAACCGCCCAAAGAATCTGACAAGTGCTTCATTTTGCCCAAATACTTCATGTCATCGTAGAACAGAGTATTCTCAACAGAGCCCGTAACTTTGATGTGGCCGGTAAGGTCGTTGCTATCGGTTTCGATAGTAAATACTGATTCACTTATCACGAACTCAAAATAGCGGTTGCCCAATGCCGGAAACACCGCCAGGTAAACACCACCAGGGTAAGTAGTATCCTGCTTAATGGTTACTACGCCTTTTTTGTCAAATTGAAGTGTGTCTTTTACATACTGTTTGTCGCCATAATAGTTGGCCAGTATCATGGTTGAATTTTCAAGCCCCTTTACGGATATCTTGATGTTCATTGGGGTTTTGTTGGTGCCTGCAAATGCAAGCGCCACCAAGAAAAAGGAAACAAGGGTTGTGGTAATCTTTCTCTTCATAGTTTTGGTTTAAAAACGCTGTCAAATGTATTCTAATTCTGTTAACGGATAATACCACGGCTATGGATACGCCGTTAAAATATCTTAACCATTCTTAGTAGCGTATAGACGAATAAACAGTTGCAGAGGAGTACGGGCTTTAATAGTATTTAACGAGTGATGTCATGCCGGGATCTACTCCAAAGGGATAATAAATACAAGATACTAACAACAGCATCTATATTCATCGCAGTGGGTATTTGTTTCAATACTTAATACTAGCTACTCAATACTATTCAACATAAACCACCATCCCCTTCAGATATAGCCCCTCAGGGTTAAAGATGCTAACCGGGTGGTCGGCAGGTTGAGATACGTGGTGAAGCACCTTGATATTCCGTTTAGAGTCGATAGCGGCTGAGGTTACTGCGCCGGTAAACATTTCGCGGTCTACCACCTGCGAGCAGCTAAAGGTAAATACAATGCCACCTTTCTTTACCTTCTTAAAAGCAGCATGGTTCAGACGCGTGTAGGCCTGTATAGCATGGTGGCGCGCCGATTGGCCTTTGGCAAACGCGGGCGGGTCAAGTACTATTACATCATATTCTTCGTTCGATGCTTTCATGAAGTCGAACACATCTTCGGCATACGATTGGTGTGTGCCCTCCAGCTGGTTTAGCTTTACATTTTCATTGGTCAGGTCAATAGCCTTAACCGAGCTATCTACCGAGTGCACCAGCGCAGCGCCGGCCTTGAGTGCATACACTGAAAACCCGCCCGAGTAGCAAAACGTGTTCAATACTTTTTTGCCCTGCACATATTTAGACAGCAACTGGCGGTTATCGCGCTGGTCTATAAAGAAACCTGTTTTTTGGCCCTGCACCCAGTCTATTGCAAATTTATGGTTGTTCTCTAAGGCTATTTTTTCCTGCGGGGTTCCGTACAGGTAGCCGTCGCTTTGTTTAGCTGCCGTAGCCAGATCGCCCTCGCTGCCGGGCTTATGGTGCATAGTGGCCGTGCTTTTGTCATACACGGCATGTAAGCGGTCGCCGTAGCCTTGCTTTAATATTTCTACAAACTTTTCCTTTTCGGCATGCATGGCTTTACTATGGCATTGCACTACCGCTGTGCCATTGTACCAGTCTATAATCAGCCCCGGTACACCGTCGCCTTCGGCATTTACCAGCCGGTATGCATTCGTTATCTTGCTTTCGGTTAAACCAATATTGCGGCGAAGCATAAAAGCATTCATCAGCTTTTGCCTCCACAGTTCATCCAGCGATGTAATCTTATCAAACGAGAAGATACGCACGCTTACGCTGCCCGTGCCAAAATGCCCTATGCCCAGGTATTCACCTGTTTCGGAGTATACTTCTACCACATCGCCCTGGTCGGGATTTCCCTCGCGGCTTTTTACAGCGCCCGAAAACACCCATGGGTGAAAACGCTTAACTGCCTGTGTTTTATTCTTATGCAGGATAACTGCAGGGTACTTTTGCATAGCTGATATTTAAAGCGCAAAGGTTAGTGAAAATTATTGTATTGGCCGTTCTTACATCTTTTGATTTAAGAAGTATGCTTTCCCTACCAGTTAATATTTAATCCGCCGCATTGCGGGCATATTTCCACCCCATCCTTTAAACTAGTATTAGTACACCTTATACAATGACCGGACGTTTTGGTTATGTGATGTTGGAGGAGTTTTGAATTTGTAAGGCCTAAAATACTGTTGTTTTTTATTGCCAATATGGCATCTAAGGGTTTTTTCTCTTTTCTTATGTAGTCAATTATCTGCTGTTTAGCTGTTTGGCTAAACGCTGGTATATCAACAGATGATTTGCATCGCTTGCAATATATAGTCTGCATCGTTTTAAAGTATATAAGCTACCTTTTCAATATCCTCAACTCCTTCGGAAAATAATTGTTGTACCGCCCCGGCATGGCCTTTATCCAGCCAAGCGGATACTGCTGATAGGTAACTAAGCCCCAGCCGGTATAGTCAGGTTTTATCTTCGGTGTTTCGCAACGCAGGTAGCTGATGGCATCATCATAGTTTATATCAATGGCCGGTAAGTCTTTTTTCAGATGGATGCTCAAGGCCAAATCGTGAGAGGGTAAGAAATCCTTTCCTTTTAAAGTGCCCATGAACAATCCTGCATGGCGTATGTAAAAGTGTTTCTCTATAAACAGGAAATCCTGATACATACCCACCGGTATAGCAAACAGCATATCGTTTTTTACATGCGCCGTAAACTTATCCGGCTGCTGCAGGTATTGCTGAAATATGGCGGCGTACTGGCTATCTGCTTTTGCAGACACAAGCTCTGGTGTTGCTATCCTGTTTTCGCCCGCCTTTTGCACAAGCGATAAATAGAAGCCCTCGCCTTTAACTTTATGCGGATAAAACTGGTAGCCGTGCACTGTTTTTACAATTCCAGCATTCTGTATTAATTCTGTATTTTGTATTACTTCCGACTTCCGGCTTCCGGCTTCCGAATTCTGCCTGTCATTTTCTACATCTTCAAATGTGCAGGTGCTGTAAATTAAATAGCCGCCGGGTTTTAAGCAGCTCACCGCATGTTCCAGTATGTCTTTCTGCCTGATGGCACACAATTCTACATTGCGTTCGCTCCATTCGGCTATAGCATCTTTATCTTTTCTAAATAAGCCTTCTCCACTACAAGGGGCATCAATCAGTATAATATCGAAGAACCCTTCCAGCGCGGTAAAGTCTTCGGGTTTGTTTTGGGTTACTATGCAGTTAGCCGTGCCCCACTTTACAATGTTTTGCTGTAATATTTTATTGCGGTTGGGTATAATTTCGTTGCTCAGCAACAGGCTCTCTTCACTCATCATTGAGAGCAGGTGGGTAGATTTGCCACCGGGGGCGGCGCACATATCCAGCACGCGTACGGGTTGGTTGCCGGGGTTTATTTGTTGCCATGCCTGCTCTATAAACATGCTGCTGGCTTCCTGCACATAATAGGTGCCGGCATGAAACAGTGGGTCGAAAGTAAACGAAGGCCGCTCGGCTAAATATCTACCGTTTTGGCACCAGCTTACTTTATCATCAGCATCAAATTTGCCAATTGGTTTAAAGGGGTTTAGCCGCACCGAAGTAGGCGAGGGTTCGTCCAGGCTTTCTACAAAAGCATCAAACTCGCTGCCCAGCTTATTCTGCATCCGCTGCAAAAACGCTTCGGGGTATGTGTGCTTGTCGCTCATTCTTCTACAGTGGTTAATTCTTCTTCGGGTGTTATCTTGTTCTGCTTTCGCTGGTAAAAGTAATTTAATAGCACACCGGTCAAAACAAGGGCAATACCCGCAAAGGCCAGGCCTTCATAGTGTTCTCCAAATAGGAGAAACCCGAATCCTAATGCGTAAATAATACCTACGTAATTAAAGATAGTAACGTTGGCCATGGTTTCGCTTTGCAGGGCTTTGGTCAGGTTTACCTGCCCCAGTTGGGTGCATACACCAATCATAATTAAATAAAACCACTCCCATCCGTTAGGCATTCTCCAGTTAAACAGCATGCCCACAAGCCCGGTTGCTACGCCCACCAGTTGAAAGTGCAACACCACTACCATGGTGTGTTCTTTCTCTTTAAGGCTGCGTACCATGTTATAGGCAAAGCCCGAGGCCAGGGCTGATACAATACCTATGGCAAGCATGGTAAGCGATATGCGGTTGTCGAACCCTTTTATAACCAGCACCCCTGCAAACGATAAAGCAAAGAACAGCCATTGAAGCGGCTTTACTTTTTCGCGTAGCCAGAAAATGGCGATAACAGTAGTAAAAATAGGAGAGAGGTATTGAATAGTAACAGCTGTGCCCAGCGGTATGTTCTGCAGGGTTATAAAAAAGGTATAAAGCGCAATAGTGCCGAATATGCCACGTGCCAGCAGCAGCTTCCGGTTGCTTCCTTTCCAGTCGGCTTTATCCTGGTATATGATGATAAGGCAGAGCAACATAGATACCAGGCAGCGGAAGAAAACCACCTCCATGGCAGGCACATTGCTTACTTTTTTAATAAACACATTCATTACCGCAAAGCTGAGTGTGCTTAGCAGCATATAGCGTATACCAGATGTAAATGGGAGTGTAAACTTCTTCAAACCGGGCGCTAAGATGCTAAAAACTCTACATCAATTTTGGTGTACTGCAAACAAGCCATCGGCAGCTGTGCGCAATCGTTCGTTGGTTTCTATTATTTGTTTGGCTTCTGCAATTACGCGCGCAGGTGGGTTTTGTGTGCGGGTAAGTATGTCCACACCGGCAGGGGTTAGCAACGTTTTTTCAAAAGATATTATTATGCAATCCTTCGTATCGTTTATCCACTCTACCTGCCAGTTACTGCTTAGCACGCTCATAAGGCCCTTGCCGCGCCAGGTAAATTTTGCATCATCTTCAGGGTAGTCGTAACCGGTAATGGTTTTTTGTTCCTTGCCCTTTTTGTACTTTACCTCATCCAGCAAGGCTGGTTTGCTGCTTTTATCTATGGCGGTATAGTTGAACGTTACATTGGCCACATCTTCACCTTTCCACATTTTAAAGTTTGAGTATAGCAAATACCACGTACCTTCCAGTATATCTATCATTTTTTCCCTTTTGCAGGCATGTGTTAAAATATCATGCCAATAATACTGTTAACCCCAGGCCCTTACTGTAATTATTCAGCAAACATTCTTGCTGCCTCTTTTATATTCTTTACCTCCAGTATTTTCTTTCCAAAGTTCTTTTTGGTCACATTTATCATGGCATCGCCAATTTCTTTTAACGTACAGGCGGTGCCGGGTGCAATAACTTTTAATACCGGAAACAGCCAGCCCAGGTACTTATAGCCGCCCAGTGTGTTTTTCAATCCCGGCGTGGGCAGAATAAAACCCGGCCTGAACATATAGGCCTGCTTAAATCCCATTCGCAGTATTTCGTTTTCTGTTTTACCTTTTACCCGTGCCCAGTTCAGGTTGCTCTTTTCGCTGCTATCGGTGCCGCTGCCCGATACATAGCAGAAAGTCATTTCCTTATTGTATTTTAATACCGTTTGGGCAAAATTTAATGTAAGCTCGTAGGTAAATTTGTAGTAATCATCTTTGCTCATGCCTACCGATGACACCCCCAGGCAAAAGTAGCAGGCATTATAGCCCTTCAGCTGTTGTTCAATGGCCGATAAATGAAAAAAGTTTTCATGTATTATCTCTTTTAGCTTAGGGTGGTTGTAACCCGATGGCCTGCGGTTGATAATCAAAACCTCTTCCACATCATCGCTCTGCAGGCATTCATGCATCACACCTTCGCCCACCATACCGGTAGCACCGGTTATTATTGCTCGTATTTTCATAGTAAATAGTTAAATGGTGAATAAGTAATAGTAAAAATTCACCGGTTGTGAAATCTCCTCTTTAGGGGCGGTTGGATGGCTTACGCTTTCTCTAATGTTATCTCTGTAACTTCGGGCAGTATACCTACACGGCCAGGGTAAAACAAAAATCCGAACCCGCGGTTTACATACAGGTATTGTTTGCCCTCGTTATACAAACCGGCCCATTGCTTATAAATGTATTGGCTTGGGCTCCATTTCAGCCACTTGTTTTCTACACCAAATTGTGCGCCATGTGTGTGGCCGCTTAGTGTTAAATCTGTTTCCGGGTATTCAGGGCGCACGCGCTTATCCCAGCTGCTTGGGTCGTGGCTCATTAATATTTTAAAGGGCACTTCTTCGGTACCCTTATAGGCTACATCAAATTTGCCGTACTTGGCAAAGTTACCGCCGCCCCAGTTTTCTATGCCTATTACCGCTATCTTTTGTCCATCGCGCTCCAGTATCCGGTGTTCGTTCAGCAATAAATCCCAACCCATTTTTTTATGGGTAGCCACAAAACGGTTAAAGTTCTCCTGCTTTGCTTCGGGTGTATCCCAGGGTACATAGTCGGCATAATCGTGGTTACCGGTTACCGACATAACTCCATGTTTTGCCTTTAGCTTATCGAATATATTTACAAAAGGCTCCATTTCGCTGGTTACGTTATTTACCAGGTCGCCGGTAAATAATATCAGGTCGGCATTGGTTTCGTTTATCTTCTTTATCACTTTTTCTATAGGCTCAGTGCGTGTAAAACTGCCCGAGTGTATATCCGAAAGCTGTATGATTTTAAACCCATTGAACGCCTCGGGCAGGTTGGGAAATTTGATGGTTACCCGCTTAAACTGATAGTTATAGGCATTTACAATTACCCCATATATTAAAGTAGCTGCCGGTATGGTAGCTACCAGCAATGCTGCCTTGCTTAAAAACTCGCTGCGGCTAATGCCTCCCTCTACCGGTGGGGCCGAAGAAAACTTGCCCGCTACAAACCTGAAAAAACGAACAATATCTTCGGGGAACAAAAATAGCAACACTATAAGTTTAGATAACAGCACTATTACAAAAACCAGCGCAAAATAGGTGGCTATAGTTTTAGGCAGGTATTTATATAATACCGGCCTGTATGATGCAAACAGTATAAACAGCGCGGCTGATATTCCCCAGTAAAACCACTTTGCTTTAGCTAAATTCTGCGGTTGAAAAGCAGTGCGTATGGCCTGCCATCCATAATACTCTATAGTGCCATATAAGGTTAAAACAATGCTAAAAAACAGTATCGGCTGCAACATTTTCTTAAATCATTTAGAGTTATCACGAATAAGTCGGCAATTTATTTCAATTTCGGTTGCAAAGGAAAATATTGCAATTAACGGTTAGTGATTTAGAACTTTTAAACAAGGTGTAATACAATGAAGAATTTTGGGTGGATGATTTTGTGGGCCTGCCTGTTGGCCTGCCCGGCACTTGGTGCGCAGTCGCTTATTAATCAAAAGAAAGAATATACCCGTGCCGATACCCTACGGGGTTCTTTGCGGCCCGAGCGTACCTGCTACGATGTTACGTATTATCATTTGCAGGTTAAAGTAGATACCGCTGCGCGTACTGTTACCGGTAGCAACCGCATAGTGTTCAATACGATAGAGGATTTCCAAACCCTTCAGCTCGATTTGTTTGAAAACATGAAGGTGATTTCAATTCTACAAAATGGCAAAGAGCTGCGTTATCGCCGCGAGTTCAATGCCTTGTTTGTAGAATTGCTCCAAACCCATAAAGCAGGCACTACCGGCGAGCTTACGGTTAACTATTTTGGTGTGCCCACGGTGGCCAAGCGTGCCCCCTGGGACGGTGGCTTTAGCTGGAGCTATGATAAAAACGGGCACCCATGGATTGGTGTATCGTGCGAGGGCATGGGGGCCAGTAGCTGGTGGCCCTGCAAAGATTACCTGGGCGATGAGCCCGATAGCATGCGCATAGCCTGCAATGTGCCGGGCGGTTTACGCTGTGTCAGCAACGGAAGGGAAGAAAATGCTGAAGACAAAGACGACGGCTCCGTTACCTATAACTGGTTGGTAAGCTATCCCATCAACAGCTATAATGTAACGCTAAACATTGGCGACTATGTGGAGTTTACCGATGAATACATAGCCGACGATAACAGCAAACTGGCTATTAACTACTATGTAATGCGCTATAACCTGGATAAAGCGCGCCTGCATTTTATGCAGGTAAAACCCATGCTTAAGTGCTACGAAAAATATCTGGGCAAGTATCCTTTCTGGAACGATGGGTATGCCTTGGTAGAAACCCCGTATCTGGGTATGGAGCACCAGGGCGCAATAGCTTATGGCAATAAATACCTCACGGGCTATGCCGGAACCGATTACTCGCGCATCGGGCTCGATTTCGATTATATTATTATTCATGAAACAGGGCACGAATGGTGGGGTAACAGTGTAAGTTGTAAGGATATAGCCGATATGTGGATACACGAGGGTTTTTGCACCTACACCGAATCTATTTATGTAGAGTGTATGTTTGGCAAAGATACCGCCATTAAATACATAAATGCACACAAGGCCCATGTAGGCAATAAAAGCCCTATGGTAGGCCCCTATGGTGTAAACGAGGAAGGCGATGGGGATATGTACTCCAAAGGCTCCTTGTTTTTAAACACTATACGCAGCCTGGTAAACGACGATACCAAATGGTGGGCCCTGATAAAAGGCATGAGCGATACTACCTTTAAGATGAAAAACATTGGCTACGAAGATGTGCTGGCATATTTCAACAAAAAAACAGGCCGCGATTTATCACCGGTTTTCGAACAGTATTTAAAGTATGCTGCCATACCGGTGCTAGATTATAAACTTAAGAAAAAGAAAAAAGGCGAGTATGAATTAAGCTACCGGTGGATTACAGATGTAAGTAATTTCAATATGCCTGTACTTATTTCTTCAGATGATAACAAGAGACAGATGCTTGCTGCCAGCAATAGCTTGCAAACTACCACACTAAAACTAAAAAAAGAAGCAGACTTTAAAGTCCGTACCGATTTACTTTATATTGATACAAAAGGTAACTAATTTATATAGAATATGAACCACAAGATATCGTTAACCCACCTGTCTGAAGATAAATTTGACATTGCACAAAACGGTAAAATCATCCGGATAGATGCAGCGCCGGAAGATGTATCTACCGGTGTGCGTCCAAAGGCTTTAATACTTTCGGCACTGGCTGGTTGTACGGCAATAGATGTAGTTGAGCTATTGCGCAAAATGCGGGTAGAGTTCACCGACTTTAAAATTGATGTAGAAGCAGAACTGACTGAAGAGCACCCCAAGACCTACAAAACTGTAAACCTTATTTATTATATAAAACTTAGCACCCCTGCCGACCGCGATAAAATGGAGAAGGCCGTAAATCTTTCGCAGGAAAAATACTGCGGTGTTACTGCTATGGTAAAAAGCTTTGCAGAGTTGGAGGTAAGGATAGTGTATCTCTAATTAGATGATTGTAGCTTACAGATTTCATTAGGTTTTTAAGATGAATTTTTAGTGCGCTCAGAGTGCTTAGTTGTTATGCCTTTTCTTCTCAAATTAGGTAATTCCAAATCTTTTGTATATTTGCATCATCATTCCCGCCTTCAGTACAATCAATTTTATTCCTACCGCAATTAAGATTACTGAACTTAGGCAAAATAATTGTATTAGAATTTTTATATGAAAAAAGACAAGAAACCACAAAGTAAGACCAAGAAGAAGCATACCCATACATCTGGCGATGCAAACTATATTTTAGGCATTATTCAAACCCTGGGCCGGGAAGCCAACCTGAAATCCCTGTTCCCAAAGATCCTTAAACCAATGAAACAGGAGGAGATAATCCTCGCCTTATATGAACTGGAGCGCTCCGGTGCTATACGCATGGAGCAGAAAGGCAAAATCAAATTGCTGCAATCGTTTAAAACAAAACTAGATACAGGCCGCACAGCTAAGTATGTGTTTGGCACAGCCGATATTACCCGTACCGGTACCGGTTATGTAAGTGTACCCGGCATGGAACAGGATATATTCATTCCGCACAAGTTTGTACACAACGCCATGCAGGGCGATGAAGTGAAAGTGCGCATGACCATGTTTGGCCGCAGGCCCGAAGGCGAAATAATGGAGATAATTAAGCACTCGCAGGATAGCTTTACAGGACGCCTGGATGTGCTGGAGAAGTTCGCCTTTTTTGTAGCCGACGAGCGTAAAATGAATACCGATATTTTTGTTCCTCTCACAGCCCTGAATGGCGGCAAGCACAACGACCGCGTAATTGTGCGCGTGCTGGATTGGAACAAGGACGGCAAGAAGCCGATAGGAGAGGTGGTAGAAATACTTACCGGCCAGCCATCAAGCGATTTGGATATGAAAATGATACTTATTGCCAACGGCTTTAGCATCGATTTTCCATCAGCGTGCTACAAAGAGCTTGAAAAATACACCGATACAATACCTCCGCAAGAGGCCCAAAGCCGGGTAGACTTCCGGGATATACTTACTTTTACCATCGACCCTGAGGATGCAAAGGATTTTGACGATGCTATCTCTGTGCGCACATTAGATAACGGCAATTATGAAATTGGAGTGCATATTGCCGATGTATCGCACTATGTAAAAGAAGGGTCACAACTGGATATAGAAGCTGAAAAGCGCGCTACTTCGGTTTACCTGCCTGATAGGGTTTGCCCTATGCTGCCCGAAAAGCTATCGAATGTTTTATGCTCACTTCGACCTAATGAAGATAAACTTACGTTCGCAACCATTTTCGAGTTTGATAAGAAGTTCAATGTAGTGAACTACTCTATTGCTAAAACTATTATTCACTCGCGCCGCCGCTTTACATACGAAGAGGCTCAGCAACGGATAGAAACCGGGCAGGGCGATTATGCCGAAGAGTTGTTATTGCTAAATACTATTTCTAAGGACATACGCGCCAAGCGGTTTAAGAAGGGAGCTATTGCCTTCGAAAAACCGGAGGTAAGGTTTAAACTGGATGAAACCGGCAAGCCAATTGGCATAGTGCTTAAGGTGCGCAAAGACTCTAACCTGTTGGTAGAAGACTTTATGCTATTGGCCAATGAAACCGTGGCCAAGTTCGGCAGTAAAGTGAGTAAGGGCAAGCGCCCGCAGCCATTTGTTTACCGTATACACGATAAGCCAGACCCAATGAAGCTGGAGATGTTCAGCACCGTGGCAGCACGCTTTGGTTATAACATCAACTTCGATGACCCGCGCCAGGCGGCCGAGATTTTCAATACCCTGCTTAAGAAGATAGAAGGCAAGCCTGAGCAAAATGCGCTGGAAACACTCGCTATCCGCAGCATGGCAAAGGCTGAGTACACTACCGCTAACATAGGGCACTATGGCCTGGCTATGGAATATTACACGCACTTTACATCACCTATCCGCCGTTACCCCGATGTGTTGGTACACCGCCTGCTCGATAATATTTTGAAAGAGCGCAATGATTTGATAATAGATAAGGATGAGCTGGAAAGCCGCTGCAAAAATTCATCATTAATGGAGCGCAAGGCCATGGATGCCGAGCGCGAAGCGGTTAAATACAAACAGATAGAATACTTACAGGATAAAATAGGAGGGGTGTTTGAAGGTGTGATTACCGGCGTAATTGCCCGCGGTATATTTGTTGAAATGACCGACAACAAATGCGAAGGCATGGTAAGCACCGAAATGATGGGTGATGAAGACTTTACATTTGAAGACAAAATGGTGCGCCTGGTGGGTAACCGCTCGCGCAAAAAATACCAGCTTGGCGATAAAGTGAAGGTAAAGATACTTTCTGCCGACATTATCCTGCGCCGCATTGATTTAGGACTGGAAGACTAAAAAGCAATCCTGTTAATCAATCAGTTTGTAAATCTGTTAATACGGTTGGCCGATTGATTAATAATCGGCATTTCACGTGCTTATGCACAACCCTTACCGCATCGTTTTGCGTCTTGCCTATATTATTATATTTGCCAGCTTATGAAAAATAGAGGTCTACTACTTTTCCTCGTTACAATATTATCGTCAACTGCTTTTGGGCAAATGCGTGTGAAAAAGCCAAATTTCACTACGTTCAGAAAGGATACAAAAGAGGTTACCGAAACTCTTTTAAAAGCCACCTCTGCCGATGCTAAAAAACATCCTGAATTTGGTATTGTGCCTTACAATACCCAGTGCAGCGGCTGTGTGGAGCTTATTGATAAGCGCACTATTGATTCGCGTCAGTATGTAGATGCGTATAGCGAGAACCATACGTTTTCACAGCAGTCCTTTTTCCCGTTGCACTATAAAAAAAGTGCCGACGATATCTGGAGGACTATCGACCAGCGTTTGCGCCCATCGGCCACTGAAGCCGGGGTATATGTTGCCGCTAATCAACCCGTGCCCACCAAATGCGATTTGAATAAGAAATCAACTTCAATAACAGTGCGTGGCTACGAGTTTGAGTTCAACAAGAACCTTACGATGTATTTTTTCGATGATAATACCCTTTACACGCAGCGCGAAAACGGCAACTATCAGCAGAATACTGTAGGCGAAGAGGGCCTATACGTAACCAATATCTGGCCGGGTATTGATATGGAACAGATATTTTCTGTAGGCCAGGTAAAGACCAATTTTGTAATACCTGCACCGCTTCAGTTGCCCGTTAGCCACGGTTGGATGGTGATAGAAGACCACTTTACCTTGCCAGCAGGCTACAACTTTGAAGAAGCAAAAGGCGGCGATCACCTGGAAGGTGGCAAGTATTTCAGGGGTGATTATGTGCTTACCAACGAAAAAGGCGAAGTGTTATTAACCTACGAGAAACCTATTTATGTTGATGCTAAAGTATTTGGCATGCATGGTGTTTATAAACTGGATAGAGAGGGCAATACTTATACTTTGCAAACAATGGTGCCGGTAGAGTGGTTGAACAAGGTGGATAACACCTACCCCTTGCTGATAGACCCTACTGTTTATGGTGCTACCAAAAACGGCGACTTTACCCAAACCGGTCAACCTTCGGCCAGTATGGGTTTTACATCTCTTGCCTTGGGTGCCTGCGATTATCACATGAATGTAAATGTGCCGGGTAATAGTGCCATTACAAATACGTATGTGGATGTAGAATATTCCCTTACCTACGATAATACTTGTGGCACACCGCCATTGCCACCGCCCTTTTGTACCTTCAGCCAGGTAAGTATGGAAGTGCAGGCTGATCTTTGCAATACAACAACGGGCCGCTTGACGTGTAACCCGGCTTTTCCTCCATACACCGGTACCTGTACTACTGATTCTAACTTAGTGCCGGGTGCAAGCGCCTTGCTTATTAACGGGTTTGTTCAAAATTACTTATCGTGCTATCCGCCAAGTTGTCCTAACCATGTTGTTGCGTTTACCCTGTTAAACCGAGACTCAATTTGTGGCGATGTTTGCGGTTATTTATGTGCCCGTGGCAATATGTGGCGTATGACAGTAGAGGCTTGTCGCGTAGAGGGCTTTATCACTCAGGACAAAACACAGGTGTGTGCAGGCCAACCGGTAACCTTTACCGCTAACCCAAACTGTGGGGTACCACCTTACCATTATATCTGGACACCAGATGGAGGAACTACTTACGACACAGTTTATAGCACTGCTAATTATATTGTTTACCCCAACGATTCTGTTATTGTGTCTTGTATTATTGTAGATAATTGTAACGAATTAGCATTTACTAACGACCTAGAGATTTCTGTAATACCAACCCCACCAGCCAATGCAGGACCGGATCTGGCTCTGTGCGAAGGTGGCACGGTACAAATAGGAGGTAACCCAACCACTACGGCAGGAAGCAATATTCAATGGTCGGGTGAGACTGTCACCGCTACCGGTTGGTTAGATAATAACCTGCTACAAAACCCTACTGCTACTATTCCCGGTGGAACGATAGATACTTTCTTTTATGCAGTAAGAGCGTCTAACGGCACCTGTTTCCGCAATGATACTATGATGGTGTTTTCTGCAGCTAACCCTGTGGCAGCTATAGATACCAACGGATCTACCAGTGTATGTGCCAACCAGAATGTAAATATTGCTGTTACCGGTACGTTTGCTTCATACCTTTGGAGCAATGGCAGTACTTCTCAGTCTATTAGCGTAAACCAACCCGGCAGTTATTTTGCTATAGTTACCGATGCCAATGGATGTAAGGATACTACCAACAGTATTACTGTATCCAACATTACAGTGCCAACAGTAAATGTATTTCCCGATACCCTCATTATGTATGGCGATAGCGTAATGTTATCTACTGACCTTAACCTTAACTCATCGGTAGTAGATTCGTTTATGTGGGGCCCTGCGGTGAATATATCGTGTACCACCTGTGTCAATCCTTTGGTAGCACCTACCGGAGACCAGTATTACAGCGTAGTAGTACATGCCAGCGGCTGCACTATTTCCGATTCGGCTTTGATACGTGTAATACTACCCAACAACTTCTTTATACCTAATGCCTTTACACCTAACGGCGACGGCAACAACGATAATTTCTACATACAGGCCCAAAGCGGTGTAAAGGTTCTCACGTTCCAGGTATTTAACCGTGCCGGCGAGAAGGTTCACGATGGCAGCTATCCGTGGGATGGTACCTACAAAGGTAAACCGGCGCAACCGGGCGTTTACGTATATATCTACAAACTCGGCCTTTTCGGCGATGACTATGCACTGTTCCGTAAAGGAACAGTGACGATGATTCGGTAATAGGAGAGGTTTGACAACTTTTAAAGTTGTTAACTCTATATACGATAAGTGTGTTATGGCTACATGTTTTTCTATTAATTACACCTGAAACGGCTTTTATTTGCGCCATGAATTTATACCCGCTGCTCAAGCCCATCCTCTTCAAAATGGACCCCGAGGAGGCACACCATTTCACTATTCACAACCTTCAACTGGCAGGTAAACTGCCTTTTCTTCTCAAGATGGCTTCCGGCAAAGTTGAGCACCCATCGCTGCACCGTAATTTCTGGGGGCTCGATTTCCCTAATCCCGTAGGCCTTGCGGCTGGGTTAGATAAAAATGGTGACGTGATAGATGAAATGGACAAAATGGGTTTTGGCTTCATTGAGATAGGTACCGTTACCCCACGCCCACAACCCGGTAACGATAAGCCCCGCCTGTTCCGTCTTGTAAAAGATGGGGCACTTATCAATCGCATGGGGTTTAATAACGTGGGGGCCGAGGTGGCTGCCGAAAAACTAAAGCGCCGCAAAACGGATATTATAGTGGGGGCCAATATTGGCAAAAACAAAGCGACCAGCAACGAAGATGCTATCCGCGATTATGAGTTTTGTTTCAAAACTCTTTTTGACCATGCCCATTACTTTGTGGTAAATGTTAGTTCGCCCAACACACCGGGCCTACGTGCCTTGCAGGATAAAGATTCGCTATTGGCTATTCTAAACTCCCTGCAGGATATTAACCTGAGTAAGCCAAAGCAGAAACCTATACTACTAAAGATAGCCCCCGACCTTACCAATGAGCAGATAGATGATGTGGTAGCAGTGGTACAACAAACTAAAATACAAGGTATAGTGGCTACCAATACTACCATATCCCGCGAAGGCTTAAGCTATACCACTGCCGAGATAGAGAAGATAGGTATGGGCGGCCTTAGTGGTGCCCCGCTAACCGTGCGCTCTACCGAAGTTATAAAGCGTATTCACGCGCAAATTGCTGGTAACAAAGCGCCAATTACTTTAATTGGAGTAGGGGGCATTATGAGCGCTAAAGACGCGCTGGATAAATTTGCTGCCGGTTCTGATTTAATACAGCTTTATTCCGGGTTTATTTACAAAGGCCCCCAACTGATTGCAGATATTAATGAAGCGTTGATAGGGCGTGGATAAGCTTGCATTCACTTAGATAGCTAATTTTTTGGGCGGATTGCTTTTGATGATTTCTTCCAGGTTGGGATAGAGGCGTTCGTATTTACGCTCTTCATTAATAATTGCATAAAGTGGATGGATACAAAACCTTTACAATAAGTATAATTGAGAGAGGCATAACTGCTCTTAAGTAAAAATATTTACGGGGTGAGGGAGGCAAGTGGTGGGATTGAAGGAAAAGTTAAGGTATTTGCCCCAAGGCTTGCGAATTTTGTTTTTAAAATTACTTTTGCCGTCCAATCAAACGCCGGAGTGGCGGAATGGTAGACGCGCTCGACTCAAAATCGTGTGTCGTAAGGCGTGTGGGTTCGAGTCCCACCTCCGGTACTAAAGAGGGTTGCCTGAAAAGGCAGCCCTTTTTTGTTTAAATGAACTTATTTACTGGCTCATACTATTTAGCAGCAGGTTCAGGTTTTCATCGCGGGTTAAACCCAATTTTTTTCGTATGCTGAGACGCTGGGTTTCTATCGTTCTTTGCGATGCAGAAAGCAGGTTGGCAATTTCTTTGGTATTAAAACCCGACCGCAAAAGCGCACTAACGCGGCATTCGGTAGGCGATAGTTGCGGATAGGCCCGGTGCAATCCGGCTATAAACTCGCGGTGTGTTTCGTCAAATTTTTGCCTGAAGCGGTTCTTTTCTTCTTCCTCTTTATTAAAGGCACGCTCAATAGTTTGCTCAATGGTTTTGAAAACTACATCGGTTTTAGGCCGTGTTTTTTTTAAGGCGGTTATACTCTGTTCCAGGTCGGTTAGTAGTTTGTTGCGCTGCTCAAGGTGGTAGGAGGTCATGTTAAGTTCCTGTGTTTTAAAACTCAACTCTGTCTTCTGCTCTTCTATTTGTTTTTTCTTTAGCTCAAGGTCGTGTGCCAGTGCCAGGTAGTTGCTACGGTGCCTGCTGGCCTGTTCATGGGTTTTCATTTTATACTCGTGCATTAGCTTAAACTGTTCCAGCTCGGCAGTTGTATTGCCCGTGGCCTTATAATACAGGCACTTATTTTCCAGCAGTTGCAGGTAGATAAAGCTTTTATCGCTTTCGGGTAAAATAGAGGCTGCGTGGTCCAGGTAATGTTTCGCTTTTTGCAACTGGTTCTGCTTAATATAAAAGCGGAACAAAATAAAGTTAGCATCAGTTTCGGGTACTATTTTGCCGGCCTGGCGCCCGCGTTCGGCGCATTCGGTGGCATATTTAATTACATCTTCTTCATTGTTAAGCAGGGCCGAAATTTCGGCTTTGGTGGCATACAGGTTAGTATATAGAAAATAGTGGGGCGGCAAATGCGTAAGGTGGTTGAGTTCACTGGCGGTTTTATCGGCAAACAAAGCGGCATTTTCTGTATCGTTTTGTTTAAGGTAAAGGTGCGCCAGTTGCAGGCAGGTGCCGGCAAGTATGGGGTTGGGTTCTTCTTTATATTCCTGCTCAATTTCTTTCAGCAACTCTTTATTATACCATATACATTCATCGGCAGGCAGTACCTGTATACGTATATCATTAAGGTTAGCTGTGCTGGTAATGGCTCCACGTACATCGCCCATTTGCAGGGCCACGGTGTGGGCTTCGGCCAGGTAATTCATAGCCTCGGTAAACAGATTGCTATGCGAGCACAGGTGCCCGCAAACCATGCAGGTAATGCGGGTAAAAAAAGGAAACTGTAGCTGGCGGAACATATGTAACGACTGGACACCGGCAGCAAGACCCTCCTCGTATTTTGTCTGGTTAAGGAAAATACGCGCCCGTACATGGTGCACACAGGCTTTCTCTTCGGGCATGCCATAATTTAAAATGTACTCTTCGCAACTCTTTAATTCTTTTTCAGCTTCTGCAAGGTTACCCGTAATGGCGTAGCAGAAAGCTATTTGTAGTTTTACCTCTGCGATGGTTTTTGTCCCTATGTTTTCTTTGTACGCGTCAAGAAAAACAAGCAGGCTGTTTTTTAATTCGCCGTAGGCAACACCTTGCGTTGAGAAAATATTTACAGGCGGTAATGGGTGAGTCATTTATACTTGTTATTGAGCCAATCTAACCAATTAGCAGCATAACTAAGTATTTTTTACGTAGTCGGGTTATGAAGGGTAAGCCGTTTATTTGTGTTGTTAAAAAGAGCAATATCTCAATTCAAATTTTTAGCCAAACCCCAGATTATGAAAAAAATTGCCCCCTCTATCTTTATTACCCTATTTGTTTTACTGGCATTAGTCAACATTGCCTATCCTCAATGCGGGCCAACCAATGCTATTTACGTAGCGCCTAACGGCGGCGGTTTTTCGGGCACGGCAGGTAGCCCTACCAGTATTACTAATGCCCTTTCAATTTTCAGGAATGACCCGACACGCTCGCCCATCATTTTGCGCGAAGGTTCTTATAATTTAAACAATACACTGAAACTTCCTTCGGGTGTTGCAATAGAGGGTGGGTATATAAATAACAACGGCATATGGAGTAAAAATCCGGGTGCTGTTACCAATTTAAACATAATCAATCCCCCTTTTCAGTTTGCCACTTTGGTAGATTTTAACGAAACTTTTACTGTAGCCCACATTATAGGGATACAGCTTGATTCGGTGGAGAATATTAAGCTATCTGACTTTAATATATACGTAGCTACTGGAAATGGTTTGGCTATGGATAACCGTTGTGGGCATTCGATATACGGCATTCATGCCTATAAAGCCAAAAATGTGCAGATAATGAATATGAAAATAAGCACGGGCCATGCACAGAATGGTGGTTTTGGCTTGGATGGAGATGCCGGTAACGATGCCAGCTACCGAATAGGTGGTGCACTGATTCAGGATAATAATAATAGTAAAGGGGGGGATGGCGGACGTGGCGGTGCATTGCAGGAATATGGCCCCTGCCAGAACTTTAATTGCCTTACTAGTGGTTGCGAGCTTAAGCCTTTGCCTTCGGGCGGAACCGGACAGAGTTCTTTTAATGCGCAAGGTGGGGGTGGAGGTATAGCAGGAGCAAGTTGCACTATGAGCTGCTATATAAGCCAATACGTAAACTCGATGGGACAAACCGACAGTTCGGCAGTGGCCCAAATGCTGCAAGGAAATTTTCCAAACATTGTTCCACCCACGCAAAAAGGCACGCCTGGGCAAAACGGGCGCGATGGCATTACCGGTACCAGCAGCACAACACCCGGTTACGACCGTGAGGGTAATAAGTTTTACATACCACAGGAAGGGGGCAAGGGCGGTGCCGGTGGTGGCGGTTCAGGTGGTGGTGGAGGTGGTGCTGGTGGCATTACTATTTTGCACCCTGCAGCAGACTTTGTTACCAGCGAGGATAAATTAGGTGCCGGTGCAGTAGCAAAAGCAGCTTTGCTGGGTATAGTAAACGTAGCCAATGCAAGCGGCAATAGTATATGCGGCATGTTTGTAGTTAACCTGCCTACTCCGGGAGGCGATGGCGGCGGCGGCGGCGGCGGCGGTGAGGGCGGTGGCGGCGGCGGTGGCGGCGGTGGTGTGTATGGTATATATGCTAACCAAAGCACCGGTATACTTGCCGGCGGTATGAGTTACGACCTGGGCGATGCAGGTGTAGGAGGTGAGGGGGGTGA
>DATGWP010000186.1:0-11931 GCA_035299425.1 Chitinophagales bacterium
TCAGCCACTACTCAATACCAACTACTAAAACCATTATGGCGTGCCCCCGCACCCCCGCTCAAATCCCCGCCGCGGGGTCGGGCGTGCCGCGAGCGTGCCTCGCGGCTGTCCG
This sequence comes from Chitinophagales bacterium, assembly GCA_035299425.1. Taxonomy (GTDB): domain Bacteria; phylum Bacteroidota; class Bacteroidia; order Chitinophagales; family LD1; genus Bog-950. The sequence continues at coordinate 113 of DATGWP010000186.1, forward strand.
CTCCAAGCTGCTGCGGAAGAAACCGCCGCAGGCTTTCCGCTTCCATCCCTCACGCAAATACACCCACACACTACCCTTTTGCCATCCTGAACATCCCGATAGCTATCGGGACTGCGCAGTGAAGGATCTTGTATTGGCTGCTGGCTGTTAAACTCCCCTCCTTAATAAGGAGGGGTGGCTCGCTTCAGCGAGACGGGGTGGTGCTGCTCTGCACCTGCAACAGCAGGGTGGTGTTTGTATTTAAGCACTTGCATAATTCCCGCACATCCCCTACCTTCCACATATGGGAAAAATGTATAACAAACCCACCCTGCTACCCAACCGCCGCCAACTGCGCACCGACGGCACATCGGCAGAAGCTGTGCTATGGAAACGCCTACAAAAAGCCCAGCTTAAAGGCCGCAAGTTTCGCCGCCAGCATAGCATAGATAACTACATACTCGACTTCTATTGCCCCGAAGAGCGACTTGCAATTGAACTGGATGGAGCCCACCACTTTACACAAGCCGGCAGCCTCAACGACTCTCACCGCGACCAACACCTGGCATCGCTCGATATAAGAGTATTGCGTTTCGAGAACCGGTTAGTGTTTCAACACATCGATGCGGTTATTGCCGAGATAGAAAGCCACTTTGCCCCGTAGCTTAATTCCACCACCACCCCGTCTCCGCAAAGCGGAGCCACCCCTCCTTATTAAGGAGGGGAGCTTAACAGCCGCCCACCACAGGCAGAGTAGTGTTGTATTGGCTTGTATTGTATTATCCCTCCCCTGGGGGAGGCTTGTTTCATCCCGAGCTTGCCTCGGGAAGGTGGGGGATGTATTTGTATTGGCTGTTGGTATTTTAATCCCCTCCTTACTAAGGAGAGCCTGTCCCGAACGCTTTCGGGAGGTGACCGCTCGAAACGGTCGGGGTGGTGATTTATCCCTACCTTCGCCTCCCATGGCCGACGTACACACCAAAGCGCAACGCAGCTACAACATGAGCATGATAAAAGGCAAAAACACCTCTCAAAATTAATATTCTACATTCTTACAACGTGACTTATAGTCCGTTGTCTCATACGTCACACCGAAGTACATTTGTAAGATGGCTAAAACCATCCAAGAAAAATTCGGAGAAAGAGTTAAAGAACTACGCACTGAGAAAAAAATCTCGCAAGAGAAACTAGGCAACATTGCAAATATAGATAGAACATACATGAATAGCCTTGAAAATGGAAGGCGAAATGTTTCACTTGTTAATGTAGAGAAAATACTCAATGCGTTAGACGCTGACTTTTCCGAATTCTTCGATTCAGAAATTTTCAAAACCCCTAAGCGTAAACGCAAATGAATTATATAGACTTATTCGCCGGCTGCGGCGGACTCTCACTAGGTTTATACAATGCAGGCTGGCACGGCTTATTTGCTATAGAAAAAAGCCCCGACGCATTTAAAACCCTCGAACACAATTTAATTAAAACCCGCAATCACTTTAATTGGCCCGAATGGTTGCCAAAGAAACCACATGACATTAAGAAGGTAATAGAAACCTACAGCAAACAACTTAAGGCATTGCGCGGTACGGTTGATATGGTAACCGGTGGACCGCCTTGCCAGGGTTTTTCTACCGCAGGGCTAAGAAAGGAAACGGATGCAAGAAACAAGCTAATAGATTCTTATATAAACTTTATTGGGCTAGTAGAACCTAAGATTCTCTTTTTTGAGAATGTAAAAGGGTTTACCATGGAGTTTGAAAAGAACGGAAAAAAAAGCAAACGTTATTCCGACTATGCAATAAGCAGGCTAAAAGAACTTGGATACGATGTACATCCTGAGCTAATAAACTTCTCTGAGTATGGTATACCTCAAAAACGTTGTCGCTTCATCCTAGTAGGTATAAGAAAGGATGTTGCCAAGGCAAAAAAAATTGCGGCTACACACTTTTTTGAACAGCTAAAGGCAAATAGAGAGAAGTTTCTTGTAAACAAAGGATTGGAGATAAGCGTGTCGTTAGAAGAAGCTATCTCTGACCTTTTAAAAACACATGGCACTAAACAATCAGAAGAGTTTAGAAGATTTAAAATGGGGTTATACGGCCCCGCGCAGAGTAAGTATCAAAAATACTTACGGGGCAAATTAACTACCACCGCTGAACCCGATAGCCATCGCTTTGCAAATCATAGCCCAGAGATAGAAAAACGATTTAAACTAATTACAAAATACACTACTCCTGGCAAGAACATTAGCGACGAAACCAAGATGAAACTAGGCATTAAAAAGCGTAATGTCATTGCTCTAAATTCAAAAGATTCTGCACCCACTATTACAACCTTACCCGACGATTTTATTCATTACGGCGAGGCTCGAATCTTAACTGTGCGTGAATATTGTCGTATACAGTCATTTCCTGATAACTACGAAATAAAGGCTGGTTACACAACTGGAGGGAAACGTAGAAAGAAGGACGTTCCGCGATACACCCAAATTGGCAATGCGATCCCTCCTCTCTTTGGGGAACAAAGTGGGTTCATTCTTAATGCAATATTAGAATAATGGGGACTAAAAAAAAGGAGATGCCTCCACATTTTCGAACGCACGTTCATATAAAAAACATTATTGGTAGCGAGCTTATCAATAATGATAACATTGCCATATTAGAACTAGTCAAAAATTCATTTGATGCGGGTGCGAAAAAAGTTGAAATCACATTCAAGAATCTTAAAATCAATGACGATAAGCATGTAGATCTTTACTCCGATAAAACATCCAAAATTATAATAATGGATCGAGGTGTAGGAATGAATGAAGATGACATTCTTAATAAATGGCTAAACATTGCGTATTCAGCCAAAAAACAAAAGGGTGAAGAATTCGGTCGAGTTATGGCTGGAAATAAGGGAATTGGCAGATTTTCATGCGACAGACTAGGATCCTACCTTGACATTTTTAGTAGAAAAAATGGCGACTCGAAATTTGTTCATTTAAATGTAGACTGGACGAAATTTGATCAAAGTGATGAAAAGGCGGAAATTCAGAATATACCTGTAACAGTAGAAAAAATCACCGAACACCAACTTGAAACAAGATTTCAAGTAAAACCTTTTGCACAAGGAACTTATATCGAAATCAGCAAATTGCGTAGCGAATGGGTAACTCTTAAGGAAAGCAAGAAAAAAGCAAATAATAAAAAAGCAATTAAACTTGAATGGGATGCAAAACACCTTTCCGATCTAAAACACTATCTGGAAAAATTGATTAATCCAAATCAAGTAATCGGAGAAGAGAATACATTTCAGATTGAGCTAAAAGTGCCAGAACTCCGACAAGAAGACAAAAAAAATGAAGAAGAAGACAAGTTAGATTTGGTAATAAATGGGCCAATACAAAATAAAATATTTACTTCTCTTTCTTTCAAAACAACCAGTATTGAGGTTACTATCGAAGTAAAGAACGGAATGAAAATTTTGAAAACCGTTCTTAAGGACAAAGGCAATGATATTTATGAATTAGAAGAAAACATACAAGAGAATCCGGATTATAATAAAATAGATAGTGCTTTTTTAGTGATATACTTTCTAAATCCTTATGCCAAACAACATTTCAAAAGACAAACCGGCATGCATTCGGTTAATTTTGGATCAATACATTTATTTAAAAACGGCTTTCGCATATCTCCCTATGGGGATGAAGGTGACGATTGGCTGGGGTTAGAAAAAAGGAAAGGGCAAGGAACGCGTCGTTTTTTGGGCACTCGTGATATCGTGGGCCGAATCGAGTTGAAGGATCATAGCAATAGCTTCAAAGAGGTAACTAGTCGAGAAGGGCTCGTGCAAAATGATGCTTTTCGGGTTTTGAAAGATACTTTCTATTACACAGCTCATAAACGTTTAGAAAAATTTGTCGTTGAAGGATTGCATTGGGATAGTATACCAACGGAAGCACTGAAGGAAATTAACAAGAAGACTGACAACCCAGATTTTGCGGATAATCTGTTTAAAATGTCTCAGGAACAGAAGAGCGCATATGCCTTAGACGCAATTCGTTCCTTAGTTAAGCCTGGCGATAAGAACGTATTACACCTTAAAATACATCCTGAAGTTATCTACTCATTAGCAGGAGAAGAAAGGGCAAAATTTGAAGAGGTCTATCAGGATTTTGAGAAATTTGGTGGTAACAAACTAGACCCAAATATTGAGAAGTCATTAGTTCAAGTAAAATCGCTACTTGAAAAAAAAGAAGAGGAGATTAGGATATTAAAAGAACAGCAGGTTATCGTTGACACTGAGGGCCTTTTTTCAAAGCCAACGCAAGAAGATAGTAAGGAAATACAGGAAATACAGCATCATATTAATCAAGCCACAGGAAGGATACTAAGAGCTCTAGGTCTTCTTTTTGAAGGAGTAGAAAATAATAGTCCCAAAGAAGATATATTCAAAATTATTGATTTGGTAAGCTTTGAGACAAAAAAAATAGCGACAGTCTCACGGTTTGTCACTCAGGCGAAATTCAATCTATTGTCAAGTGAAGTAACGGAGGATATTGTTAAATTTATTTTTGAATATATCGAGAATGTATATAAGAACTATTCTGATTTAAAGATTAACAAGCAGGTTTTAACTCCGTTCCTTTTTAAAAAGGGTGATGTGGAATTGATCCGAAATTTTCGTCCTATTGATATGATTTTTATCCTTGATAATCTTTTTGATAATTCTTTTAAAGCAGGGGCAAAAAAGGTAGAAATTACTCTCGTTAATCTTAGTCCTAAAATTTTAGAAATGAGAATAAAAGACGATGGTAAGGGGTTAGATAAGGCCATCAAAAATGTCAATGATATTTTTAATTACGGATTTACGACAACCCAAAATATGGGCGGTACTGGGATTGGCTTGTATCATGTGAAAAATATTATTCAAAAGATGAATGGAACTATTGAAATCAATTCAGATAATCACATAGGATTAGAATTTATTATACATTTAAAAAAATAGCAAATGCAAAAGTTTAAAATTTTATGGTTTGATGATGAGAAGTCGAATTATGAATTGATAAAGAAACAGCTCGAAGGTTTTACTATTAAGGAGCTTAATAAGCAGCTTGATGTCAACATTCAAGAAACTTTTGTTGATGAAGAAAAATTCGTCGAGTTAATTAAGGACGTGGACTATAGCTTAGTGGTAACTGATTTGAATTTGCTAAATGGTGCCCGTGGTAATTTACTCATCGAGTTCATAAGACAGCATAATGTGTTTGTCGATATTCTCCTATATTCCAGTAACCACAAACAATTAGATGAAGTTACATCAGGCGCTAATTTTGTGGAAGGCATTTATAGGTATGCATTAAATGATTTAGGTGCTTTAGCTGAAAAGGTACAAAAGGTAATGTTTCAGGTTCATTTAAAAGAGGGTTTTGTAATCAGACGATATGAATTATATAATGATACCTTAAGACAGAGACACTAAATATTTACAATTTGCACTTAGCGGACAAATATTGTGATTCATGTTTTTGCTCTTACAAACCATCGCCGCCAAATCCAATATCGCCCAATTGATTTCTTTTGTATTAGTGTGATTTACTACTTTTAATGCTAACTCTTGTAAGTAAGGGTCGTAACGTATATCCGCCATTTTGCGCGGTCCAAAAAAGCGCTCTAATACCCTGGCCATATTTACATCTACTAAGGGGCTTGGCTGGTTAAATACAACTAGTTCTACCGCATTAGCAATATACTGGCCCATAAAGGGTACACTTTCCAGTTCTTCCCTATCCCTGGGCAAACGTCCATTGCGCTTTACCATTTCTACGGCTAAGTTATGTAGCCTCACTGCCCGTTGCCTGTAAAGCCCTACGGGCTTTAAGTAGTTTTCAATATCCTTCAAATCTGCATCTGCTAAAGATTTCCAGTTTGGGTAATCTATTATAAACTGCGTATAAAATTTCTGTACGGTTTCTGCCTTGGTTCGCTGCAAAAGTACTTCGGCTATTACTTTATCGTAGTTGGTAATGTTCTTATTGCGCCAAGTAAAATGCCGGCCGTGCTGGCTATACCATTTCAAAATCTCTTTTTGAAACCACTTGATTTTAGCTGGTGTTACATTATGCATTCGGTATTAAATTTAGCATTTTAGTATCTCACCAATATCATACCATGGCACTTATAACAAACTTCGAGAAAGGAAATAAAGATAGACCTAGTGTTCACGACGAAACGGAGGCAACTTATTACGTATTAGAGATGCCAAATGGGGCGAAAATGTTACAAATTGATACGTATGGCAGGTCAACCCGCGAAGTGCCTGGAAAGATAAGCCAATCAATCCAGCTATCTACTAAGGCTATGGCACAGTTAAAGAAGATATTGGAGAAGGAGTTTTAAACCCTATTTTATGGAAACTGCTGATATAAGTATTGAGGATTTCGATGGATACAAGGAGGATGACTTTCTAGAGTATTTAAAAACTCAAGAAACAGACAGCTTTGAAATAGACATCCCTAAGCCGAGCGAGTTATTCAATACAACAAATAATGATATTGCTTTGGATTATTTATTAGCAGCTTATGTAGGGCAAGAATTATCAAAAATCTCTTCTAAGTTTGAATACTACTATATTGAACCTGCCGAACCTGGTAGTTTTGTTTTTTCGATTACTACAAACAAGTTAAGTGAGTTAGCTCAACTTTTGTTTAAAGTTTCAATAATGGCTAATGGACAAAGAGAAGATGATGATGAATTAGTATCGTTTGACTGCTGGAGTGATGTTCATGGCTTTGCCGACGATATCGATACAATAAAACCCGCTTGCCCAGAATTTGTCCGTGACTACAAGGAATACTTCACTCCAGAGGATGAAGATGAAGAATAACGACCTTTCGGCTGTTTCGGGTTAGGGATAGAGCGGAAAGCCTGCTGCGGCCTCCGCAGCAGCTTGGAGCGATAGCCCGACCCGAGGCCGGTAAGGCCGAGGGGAACCCCAACAATATCCACATGGAGTTTACCGATGCAGTGGCTACCGAAGAAAGAACTATAGATGAGTTTCTGATGAAAATACAGTAATGCTGTACAAGGTGCTGCTAATAATAAGTATACTGCTGCACAGGCTGTGTACCCGATGGTATTACACGGGTAACCCGGTTTTGGCTGTCGAACTCGTAAGTGTAGGTAGTAGTAGTGGTGGTGCCATTATTGGTTTGTTGCATGCTGGTTACCAGGTTAGTACTGCTGGTGCCCAACCAGCCCGAACCCATATTATGGCGGCCAATGGTATTTGTTTTAGTGGTGTCGTATTGGTAAGTATTGGTAGTGCCGTTGCTAAAATCATCTGCAATTTTGTTGCCGTTGCTATACGTATAAGTAACACTTACGGGAGTAGAGGTGGCTGTGTTTACTTCTTTTACCATGTGGCGCGCGGCATCGTAGGTGTAGTGTACTACATTATTATTGTTCTCGGCAAGGCCCTGGCTGTTTAAGCTGTAAGTAAGGGATACATCGGGTGTGCTACCGGTGTTACCTGTTTCAAATGTTTTTACCAGTACTGCTTGTTCGGTGTATTCAAAGTAGTTGTTGAAGTTTTCATCGCTATAGCTAACCACGCGGCCAATACTATCATACATATACGTAGTGATATGGGGTGAGCCGTTTATTGTAAGTGTTTTGGTTTTTACCAGCGGCCCGTTATAGGGTATATACACCGAATCGGACGTGTCGTTTTCGTTGCAGCCGGTACCGGCTGCTAAAAATAACAAGGCAACTAGTAATACACCAAACGGCTTTGTACTGAACATACAGCGAAAGTTTCATGCTAATATATAATTAATCGACTTTGGCTACCGATGCACGGACGATAGATGAGTTACCCAATACCATAACCACCGGTTAACCTGCCGAATACAATGGGACGCTGATTTTCATTATTAAGCTGATAAATACTGATTTTAAAGAGCAGAAGATATATGGCATGTGTAACATAACTGTAATAAATCATTTTTATAATGACAATAATGATAATCAGCGTTCTATTGTCTTTCCGGCGTTCTATTGCCTTTCCGGTGTTCTATGGCCTTTGGCTGTTATCTCTTCCGCTCTACCTTCACCACGTTCAGTATCTGCACCACATCGGTCAGGTTAATGGTAAAGTCTTTGTATAGGTCGTTGAGCGGGTGCAGGGTTATCAGGCCCTTCTCTACATCGTGGTCTATTATGCGCTTTACGGTTATGCCCTCGGTTTTGTGCACCACCACAAAATCTTTCCACTTCTTAATATGCAGTTTGCTTTTGCTCCACAGGTCTTTACCTATTTCGCGGCACAGCAGTATATCGCCCTCTATCAGGCTCTCTACGCTGCCATCGTTCATGCTATCGCCGCGCATTTCAAAACAGAGGTAGTTGCCCTTGTATTCGCGCTCAAGCACAAAGGGTACCTTGGGCAGCTCGTCCAGGTATTCGCCATCGCCAAAGCCGCGCAGGTAACCGCCATAGGCATACTGGTTAACCAGCGGCACGCTCATAATATAAAGCCCATCTAACTCAAAGGGCTGGCCGGTTTGGTAGGGGCTCAGGGGCTCGTTGGCCTGCAAGTTTGCCTCACCTTTGCCTACCCCATCTAACCAATACTTGTACGATATGTAAGAAAAACTTACAAGCGCCTGAAGTTGGGGTATAGTAGGCATTTGCTCCCCTCTTTCTATGTTGCCCAGGTTGGCCAGGTTGGTGCCTAGTTTGGTGGCAAACTCCTCTCGTGTATACTTCTTTTCTTCGCGGTAAGCGCGTATGCGCTGGCCTATGTTTTTGCGGTTGTCGGTGTTCATATTCAACACGGTTTGTTGGTTTGATGTAAACAAGTATAAAGCAAATAAAATAAGTTTATCTTGCATTTACAAGAATTTCTTAAATATATTTGCCCCGTCAACAATAACAACGAATATATGAATATCTCACAACTACAAACCGACATTGCCGCCATAGACCGCGTGATGCTGGCGGTAAAATACATGGTTACCCCGCGCTACGTAGATATGCTGCTGCTGGGCCTGCGGCCCGCCAAAACCGAAGTGGCCAAGGCCATTATCAGCGAGTACGAGTTACTGCAACGCGAAAATTACACCTGGATACTGGAGATGGCCCACCAGCAGGGGCTGGAGCTGGAGTACGATGATTAGGCAGCAGAAGGCCATTAACTTAAGCACCACCTCGTCCCGCTGCGCGGGCCACTCCTCCTTGAATGCCGCCGTGGTTGCGGCGAAGGAGGAGAGTTTAACAGCCAATACAGCTTAAGTTAACCCCACTGCACATACGCAACAAACACTACTTATTAATAACACAACACTTACCCCCCATGAAAATTAAAATAGACCTTACCGAAACCCAACCCGATGCTACCACCGGTTGCCTGGAAATAACCTCCGACCACACCGTGCGCAACATGAGCGCCGAAAAAATACTGACCGCGCTTATAACTGCCGTAAACGATATAGCTATAGCCTACGATGCCTGCAAAGCGCAAGATGCCACTGTGCCCCTTACGCTTACGCACCTGCAGCTTAAGCTGCGCCAAACGCAACCGGTGCCGCGCGAGCCTACTACGGATGAGCAGTTATACGAATGCTGTCAGTGCGCCTGGCATGTAACCGAAGCCGAGAAGAAAGAGGCACCGGTGCCGGAGTTTAATAACCTGGTGCTTAACTGCTGCCCCAACTGCAGCTACCATGAGTTTTATATGGTGGAGCCCCCTAACCCCCTAAAGGGGGAACTTAACAGCCAATACATGTTTGACCTTACTTAATATATACTCCTTTTTATAATTAATCACATCACCCGGCTGCTAAAGTCCCCGCCTTTGGCGGGGATTTAGGGGTCTTAAAATTTTAACCATATGACAAACTTAACCATCAACCGCGACAAAGCAGACCGCATACAAGTACTGCTGCGCATAGCCGAGCAGGAAGCTACCCGCATACTGGGCCAACCGGTAGCCATGCAAATAACCACCCACAAACTGGGCCTTACCATAGCCGAAGATGCCGTGCAAAAAGCAATGGATATGGTGGCCTTTACCTACGGCATTAGCACCGACGATATGCTGGGCACCGACCGGCACAAGCCGCTGCCCGAAGCACGGCAGATGTTTTGGATGCTGGGCCGCGACGTACTGAAAATAAAGCTAAAGCAGTTGGGCCAGGTAACCGGCAACCGTAACCATGCTACAGTGGTGCATGGCATAAACACCCTAACCGGCTACATGGTTACCGAACCGGCCATACGCGAACGGTACATTATGCTAAAGCAACAACTGAAAGGCCTATAAATACCACCCCCTAACCCCCGCCACGGCGAGGGGATAATACCAATAGCCGGACTGGATTGGCTGTTCAGTCCCCCTATTGTTTCATCCCGAGCTTGCCTCGGGAAGGGGGCTAGGGGGTGCTGTATTCTCTCACTACTTAATACTCGACTATGACTAACCAAACCAAAGAACAAACCTGGAAAGACGAAGCAGGCATACCGGTACCGGGTGTGCGTATTACAAAATCGGAAAAGCTGCGCGAAGCGGCGGCTTATAAGCTGGCCAAAGGGGCGCTTAAACTTAACAGCGACCTTACATCGTTTAAAGATGAAATGCGCAAGCAGTGCGAAGCCGTGGTAGATTGCGTGCGCCGCGAAGCGCAGATGCAGGACAAAGCAGCTAAAGAAACCAAAGGCAATTTTACCTGGTATAACTTCGACCGCAGCATACGGGTAGAGTGCAGCATTAACGAGCAAATAGAATTTGACGACACACTGCTGGCCCTGTGCAAAGAGAAACTGGATGAGTTCCTTCACCGCACTATGGGCGGCAGCGAAAACGCCGAGCTGGTAAGCAACCTGGTAAAAGATGCCTTTAGCAATACCCGCGGCCGGCTGGATGCTAAAAAGGTAATGAGCCTGCTGAAGTACGAAACCAAAATAGAAAGCTCGCTTTATAAAGAGGCGATGGATTTTCTCAAGCGCAGCATACGCCGGCCCGGCAGCAAAACCTATTACCGCGTCTCGGTAAAAAACGCCGAAGGCGGATATGATACTATTAATTTGAATATATCGAGTATATAAAACTAACCGCCCCTAAATCCCCTAAAGGGGACTTAAATACAAACGGCCGCATTTTGTATTGGCTGTTAAAGTCCCCTTTAGGGGATTTAGGGGCTCTCAACACTACTACTATGACACTTAGCCAACAACGTATACGCAGCTTTATAAAAATGTATAGCGACATAATGTCGAAGAAAGACAAAGCCACCGGTGTGCAGTTATACAGCCACGACTATGCCATAGCCAAAGCCGCCCGCCACCATTGGTACGAACTAAGCACCGCCGAGCAATATCTGAAAGTGCATTGGGAGGTAGAGCAGGATGAAGAGGAGTGAGAAGAGTTTGTTATGATGTTATTCATTCTATGCCGCAGTAATTCTACCCATATGTAAAGCCGCAATAAATTCCCGGGGTGGGCAGCATAAAATGCTCGCGCTCAGAGTTCCGATATTTGGCAAAAACAAGGTTGTCACAAAGACGGCTCGATTGTTATTTTCGCGCCCACTTATTGATTAATTAAATGACGAACATGAAAAACATTCACTTCTTTTTAGTACTGCTATGTATTACTTTAACCGGTTACCGTGCGGCTGCGCAATGCGATAGCCTGATAGGCACCACACAAATTATGAACGGTCTGCCTAACGGTACCTACAAGGTGGTAGTAACCGGTGCCAACGGCTGCACCGCAGAGGCATTCCGCGAAATAAGCACTTATAACGACCTATACGTAACTGTATACAATAACCAGGATAACAGTTGTAACACCTC
>DATGWP010000187.1:0-7855 GCA_035299425.1 Chitinophagales bacterium
AAAAAATCCGGAATAGGTTACCTGAAAATAGAATGTAGAGTTATACAGACCTGGCGGAGAATTACTACTGCATAACCTGAAACAGCCAATACTATCGCCCCCTGGTACATCGTAATTGCCACCATTACTAAATTGATACTGCACGCCTGGCGGCAGGTCGTAAGCGCTTTCAAACCGCACATTAAAAATTTCGCTGACATTGCCACCCAGTTGCGAATAATACGGAAAGCGGGGGAAACGCATTTGAATCGTGGTATCCAGCGGGCCGGAGGTGTTATCGTAATTAACCTCTGTGGCAGAAACCTGTATAGAAGAATCGTTGCCAAAAACCATTGGCACACAGGTGCCGCATTGCGCAGCCACATAACCCTGCAGAATTACACAAAAGAAAACAAGGGTTAATATTCTCTTCTTCATCGGCAAATTGATTTGTTATACTATTGCCATTAATTACACGCACTAAATTTAACAGTTTATTTCATCCTATCATGAAAAATATTTTTGCCGCATTTGCCCTTCTTTCCTGCATCACCCTATCTGCGCAAACCGTAGCACCTACACCAACTGCAACCGCCCGTCCTAAACTGGTAGTAGGTATGGTGGTAGACCAAATGCGCTGGGATTTTTTATACCGCTACCAGGATAAGTACGTAGCCGGAGGGTTTAAACGATTACTTCGTGATGGCTATAGCTGCGAGAACACGCACATTAACTACTCGCCCAGTTACACGGCTTGCGGACATACCTGCGTGTATACCGGTTCGGTGCCATCGGTGCATGGTATTACCGGCAACAACTGGTTCGATTTGAAAGAGAATAAATACGTGTATTGCACAGAGGATACCACTGAAAAAACAGTAGGAAGCTCTTCAAAAGCGGGTTTAATGTCGCCCCGCCGTATGCTTACCACTACTATTACCGACGAGCTGCGCTTAGCCACCAATTTTCGCAGTAAAGTAATTGGTGTAGCGCTTAAAGACCGCGGCAGTATACTACCGGCCGGCCACACCGCTAATGCGGCCTACTTTTACGACCCATCTGCCGGTAACTGGATAACATCTACCTATTACATGCAGGAATTACCTACATGGGTTAAGCAGTTTAACGATTATAAACTGCCGGAAAAATATTTAGCAGAAAACTGGAGCACACTACAACCCATAGAGAAATATATTGAGAGCACTGATGATGATGAACAGTATGAAGGCCTGTTTGAAAATGAAACAAAAGCCATGTTTACCCATAAAGTAAGCGAGATAAAACCCACTTATAAAATACTGGCAGCTACCCCGTTTGGCAATACGGTTACACTTAAATTTGCGGAAGGTGTGATATTAAACGAGCGCATGGGCGGGCACGATGCTACCGATTTTCTGGCAGTAAGTTTATCCAGTACCGATTATGTGGGCCACCGCTTTGGCCCCAACAGTGTAGAAACCGAAGACTGCTACCTGCGCCTTGACCGCGACCTGGCCGAGTTCTTTACTTTTTTAGATGAGCAGGTGGGTGCCGGCAACTACCTGTTTTACCTGACTGCCGACCATGGCGTGGCGCATGTACCTGATTTTAGTAAAGAGCATAAAATACCAGCGGGTGTTTTCCCTATTGACACAGTGATGAAGCAACTGGAGACCAAACTAAAGCAGCAATATGGCGAAGGTGATTGGCTACTGAGTTTTGAAAACATGCAGCTATACTTTAACAACAAACTGCTGGAAGAAAAAAAGATTGACCGTGCGGCTTTCAAAAAAACCATACACAATTTTATGGTGCAGTTTGAAGGTGTAGCTAAAGTAATTGACCTTGAAAATCTATCGAACGAACTGCTTGAAGCGCGTATGAAACGCGACATTAGCAATGGCTTCTACCCCAAACGCTCGGGTGAGATGTATGTATTGTATGAACCTGCCTGGTTTGATGGCATGGACAAAGGCACTACACACGGCTCGGTATACCCTTACGACACACACATACCATTGGTATGGATGGGCTGGAATGTAAAGCCCGGCGAGGACCACAGCGATATACACATGACCGATATAGCGCCTACGGTAGCCGCCATGCTGCATATACAAGAGCCTAATGGCAATGTAGGTAAGGTTATAGAAGGGTTGTTTAAGAAATAAAGCCCCTTCCCGAGGCAAGCTCGGGATGAAACAAAAGGGGACTTAACAGCCGATTACACAAGGAAAATCACTTTTCTTTACGTTTTAAGTGATAGGTATAGTTAGTTGCCCCTGCAGTGCTTTGCTCTGTAGAAGGACTAAAAACTTCCCAGCCTTCTCCAGTTAACTCATTGAGCTTCTTCAGCAACTCTACATCCTTATCCTGCCCCTTCGCCAGTTTTAAAAACTGGGTGCCTTGCTTTGTAATAACATCTATTCCTCCATAGGCGCCTGTGCGAACTATTGCAAATTCATATTTATCCTGAGCCATACCCATAAATGAAAAAACAATAAGCATAACAGCTAAAACAAAAAGTGATTTAAGTTTCATTGAAGTAAAGTTTTGGTTTAGCTAAAAATAAAAAATCCAGCCTCTTTCCCAGAAGCTGGATTTATATATAAACTGAAAGTTTAAAGTAATGATTATGCTGCAGTACCGGCCGTGCGCATTGGGTTGGTTTCCCACTTGTTTATTTCGCCGCTTAGTATCTCCTGGTACACAGCTACGCGTTGGTTCATTTTACGGTAGCCTTCCAATACATCGGCAAAACCTTTTGAACCGAACTCGCGCAGGCTTTCTTCGGTAATATCAATATCGTCGGCCGTTAAGTACGATAGCTTAATGTTCATCACATTGCAAAAATTCAGCAGGGTTTCAATTTTTGCAGTATCGGCACCCTTTTCAAGGCAACTGTAAGCCTGTTGCGAAATATTTAATGAAGATGCTACTGCTGACTGTTTCCAACCGCTGATTTCGCGGATTTTTCTGATTCTGGCTGAGATATTCATGGTTAGTAATTTTTGAGTTTAGTTTGTTTTGGTGTCGCTACATGATTTGCCAAACAAATGCCAACTTGTTTGTTTTTAATGCCAATTCGCCGAAACGCAGAACTGGCAAGGGTTTCAGGCCCTTGCGACTTATTACGAAAAAACTAATAATTCATTACCACCCTACCAAAATGAAAAAAAGCCTTTCAAAAAAGTGCGAAATACACAAGAAGTAGCTTGTATTTTCAGGGGCTATACAACCTGTTTATTCAAAAAACCGCCATTTAATACCAACTCTAAAGGATAGGTCGGAGGCCGGGTAGCCATAAAGCGAGTAATAGCCCTTAGGGCCAAAGTAAGAACTGATATTATCTACTTTAAGAAAAACACGTACCGTTCTTATCTTTAAGTTAAGGAAAAAGTCTAACACAGGGTATGTCTTGGGCGTTACATTATAGATAGGGGTAAACGTAGCCAGGAAAGGCTCATAATAAGGGGCATTATTTTGCAGGTTGTAGCGCAAATCGAACCCTACACTAAACCATAATGCGCCTTTAAATACGCGGCGCTCATAATATATACTGTGCCTGGTAACCAGCATGGGGAAGGTTCGCTTAACCACCCCTTCGTTCGGTGCCGAGCTAAACCATATATCGTTGTCTATATGAAAGCCCTTAAAGCCATTGCGATTGCCAAAGTGGGCTACAAATACATTCTCTACACCAGTAGTAATGTACGGATTAGCATTACCGGCATACACGGGCAGATGATCTACAACATAATAAGTAACATCAGCCGTTAAGCCATAAGGTATGTTCTGGTATTTGCCACCTACAGCAAAGGTTTTGGTTTTAGGCAAATTATATTGCCAGTCTACGGGGTGCGAGGTATAGCGCTCAAATTTATAAGGTGCTTCTTTTAACTGGTAGGTAGCATAGCCGCTGATCATACCAAATTTGCCAAAATCGTAACCGGCGTAACCATCGGCCAATAAATCGTTCTGATTCCAGCCATACAGATAATAGCGCACACTGCCTTTGTAAAATATCTTTGACTTAGATGCTCCATTGCTGCGAAAAGTACCGCCTACATATAAATTACTGGTGTTGCTTTTTAACTCATTCTGATTTATAGCATAGTAATCAAATCCTGCTTCGGCACCGGCAATAAAGTTTTTATCGGAGTAGGTAGAATCAGAAGTGAGCTTACGCGCATAGTAATCCAGCATCAGGGAGTTGCCAACCTTCACATAATCCATATCGTTGAACACAGAATCCTTCAAATAAAAATCATCGTAATAGCTTACTGATGGTTGTTTATCGCGGTAACGGTTTTTGTTGCTCTCTACATTCAACTGATGTGAAATACGAAAGATAGGCATAAGCGTCTGCGTGCGCACCGAGTCGCTTCGGCCATCAAAGTACTTTTTACCCAGGGTATACGAACTTTTCAGATAAAAATCTACCTGCCGGTAACTGTTCTCGGCTACCGGTAGCGATATTGGCACCAATAGTTTTCTAAAAAATGAAGAATCGAAAGGGCTTATAGGCGTACCCCCATGCTCCTGCACTTTAAACGAGTTAAATATTAAATCCGCGCCAAAGGTCCAGTGCTTGTTTTTTGAATTGTAAATACCATACAGGTAAAAGCTATTGTCAACAGCCTTTTGATTGGTGTATGCCCCTTTGGAGGATATCCGGTTAAAATCTACACCATAATAAATAAGGCCTTTGTGCTGATTGGCGAAACGCCCCCTGAACATCTGCTCGTTGCGCAACCCTATTATAATATCCAGCTCGGTATAGGGGCGAATAACCTGGTAGTAGCGCACCGAATCTTTGGTGTATCGGTATACATCAAACTGATTGTACCCTAAATTGAAACCGGTGCTACGGTTTAGTGAAAACACCATGGGGTAGGCTGCGGTACCGGTGTTGCCCGCATTGGCATATTCAATACCATTGCGCTGTGCCATATTATACCACTGTATCTGAAAAATAGATGAGTCGATTACATATCTTTTCTCCGGCTCGGAACCTATAAACCAGGTATCGTTTTTAGTAGAGGGATATAATACCCCCTTTCTGCCCAACAACTGCGGCACCGAATCTACCTTAGGCGTAGTAAGTGTATCTCCCTCAATAAAAGCATAGGCATGGCCACCACCGGTTAACAGCAGAAAAAACAAAAAATACCTGAGCGCCACATGTGCCATTTTATCTAACGTATCAAATCTGTCGTAGCAGTTCAGTAATCAGCAAAGTCATTTTAGGTTCAGCCTCGGCTGCCTTTTTCAATACAAATTCATGAGTAACCTTGTCCGCTTTCTCCGGCGGATAGCCCATATCGCTCACAACCGAAATAGCAAAAACTTCCATGCCACCATGGCGGGCTACTACCACCTCGGGCGTAGTACTCATACCCACTATATCGGCGCCCAATATGTGAAACATTCTATACTCGGCGGGAGTTTCGAATGTAGGGCCCTGCACACCAGCATACACACCGGTGTGGCAGGTTATGTTATTTTCTTTTGCAATCTGCAAACCCTTCTTGACTAATTCAGGGTTATAGGCATTATTCATATTAGGAAAACGCGGGCCTAACTCTTCATAATTTTTTCCGCGCAGCGGATGGTCGGGCTGCAGGTAGATATGGTCGGTCAATATCATCAGGTCCCCAACTTCGAAATTAGCATTCATACCTCCCGATGCGTTAGATACTAAAAGTGTTTCTACACCCAGCGCTTTCATTACCCGCACCGGAAAGGTTACCTCTTCCATACTGTAACCTTCGTAGTAGTGAAAACGGCCGCTCATAGCCACTATATTTTTACCACCCAGTTCGCCAAAAATCAGACTCCCGCTGTGGCCTTGAACAGTAGAAACCGGAAAATTCGGTATCTCACCATAAGGTATTTTTACATGCGTTTTAATCTCTTTGGTAAGGTTACCCAGGCCAGAGCCCAGTATTACACCAAACTTGTAGTCGTGCTCAATTTTGGTTTTCAGAAATGCACTCGTTTCTTTAATTCTCTCTAGCAGGTTTCCCATGGATGATTTTTGTTGTTTATCTATTACTCCGTTACTCTCGGCCTCACATGCTCAATATAACTCAGCACATCGCTGTTAAATTTATCGCCGTCATCGTCAATAAACTTTACCTGTATTGGCTGCACGAATATTTCAATTTTATTTTCTGAAAACCAACTTGTAAATTCTTCCAGCCTTGCAGCATCTTTTTCGGTGGTAACAATAATCTTTTTTACATCGCCCAGATTGTTGAACGTTTCGCGTATAGCGTCCAGGTCGTACCGGTCGAAGTTGTGGTGGTCCTTATAATCCCTTATATACACTTTCCGCCCTTTTGTTTCCAGGTAGCTTTTTAACTGCTCGTACCGCGCAATACCACACACCAATAAAACATCCACATCTTTTGTCAACTCTGCCCTTAACTGCGGATTATAGAACGAATACAACGGCCCATATTGTATAGCCGAGAAATAAACTTTTTGATACCGGTGAGGATTTATCTCGGCCGTAATGCGCTGCCTCTCTTCCAAGGAAATAGCAGGCGGGCACTTAGTAACAATAATAATATCAGCCCTGTGATAATTGCTTTTTGCCTCGCGCAGCCAGCCCAGTGGAATCAGGCTGTCGTGTGTAAACCGGTTTCCATACTCCGTAAGCAATACCGATAAGCCTGCACGTATGCTCCGGTGCTGAAAAGCATCGTCCAGCAATATCACATCTGTGTCCGGCCGCTCGTGCAAAATTTTAGGAAGGGCAAGCACACGGTCCTCTCCCACTGTTACAATCGTTTCGGGAAACTTCTTTTTAAACTGTCGCGGCTCATCGCCAATTTGCGTGGAGGTTGAGAAATTATCTGCCATTAAAAACCCATACGATTTACGGCCATAGCCCCGGCTAAGTGTAGCTACCCGATATAGATATTGCAAATGGAAAATCAGATATTCAATGTGCGGAGTCTTACCCGTGCCGCCTGCCGAAAGGTTGCCTACCCCAATAACAGGAAAATCGAACCGGATAGATTTAAGTATCTTCTTATCATACAAATAGTTGCGGCTGGCAGTTATAAAACCATACACAGCCACTATAGGAAAGAGAAGTATTTTTGAAATAGTACTAATAACCCGTCCGATTTTTGCCAAAGTTATTTGTTTGCCCGATTGTTTCTAATTTTGTAAGGCAAAACACTGGTATGGCAGATATAGTAACGTTAAAGGAGTTAGAGGCAAAATATGGTTGGGGATTTGTTCTTTTGAGAAATCCTATCATTCCGGAAGGTTACGCGTATATCACAGCTGGAGAATATTTATTCCATAGCCAGAGTAAAAATGAGTGTTGGGATAAGTTTGACGACTACGATACTGAAGATGAATTAGGGATTATGCCTTTTGGAGTTAATCCTAAATACGAGAACTCGCATGCTTCTGTATCAGTTTTGTCTGTAGTTAATGAACCAATCCCGCCTTACAAAAAAAATGGTTAAGCGTTTTTTGTATAGCCAGGGATTGGTGATTATTTCGGTGCATATTAAAACAGGCAACAAAAAGAAGTTGCCTATTTTACTTGCAGTTGATACAGGTTCCCATATTACAGCAATAAGTCCTAAAACATTAACTAAAGCTGGTGCAGAATTATTAGCCGATAACTTAGTTTTGCAGGGAATAGGTCAAAAAATTTTATCTCCTTCTGCGATCATAAATTTCCCTGATTTTACAGAAACCGAAATAAATGCAGTTACGGTTGCTGCCTATCAATTACCCGAAGATTATTCGATAGACGGAGTTATAGGAAACGATATTCTTCAAAACTTTAAAGTAACCATTGACTACCCTAACCAGACAATTACGTTTGAATGAAAATTAAAGACATAACCACCTACCTCGAAACTATTGC
>DATGWP010000188.1:0-11868 GCA_035299425.1 Chitinophagales bacterium
TCAATAGTGCTGAATGATTTACTGGATAATAAATATTATACACTGGTAAACTACTGGGCCATACACTGTGTAGATAAAGGCTTGATTGTAGAGCCAAGATTATTGCCTAAGTTTTTCGATTGGGGTGTACATAGCCGAAAAAGCAGTCCGGAACTTTTTGTAAAGGCTATTGGTAATAGAGGTGTATGGCTTTCAGGGTTCGAAGAACAATGGAAATTTGTTACGGCTGTAGCACAGCAGTTTGATTGGGATACGGCCCCTATAGGTTTAAGGGTTAAACATCTGCAAGATCTACGGACAGAAGCTCCCGCCGAAGCAGTAGAGAAAATCAAACAGGTGTGGAAAGAAGAGAATGCCGCCAATCGTGTAGAGCTTATAGCCACACTTGCCGTAGGTATATCTAAAGCCGATGAAGAATTTTTACTTACTGCCCTTACCGATAAAAGCCAGAAGGTAAAAGAAAAGGCGCTGGAATTGGTGAAGCTGATACCAGACTCTGCTATAATAGAAAGCTACAAAGCCTGTTTGCGGGCATCAATTACTATTACCCAAAGCAAACTACTGGGGCTTATTAGCAGAACTACGGTGCATGTAAAATTGCAGCTAAGTAATGATGGTGTTTTTAAGACCGGCATTCAAAAGTTAAGCAGCACTAAGGAAATTGGTGACGACGATTATGTGCTTATGCAAATGATAGCAGATGTACCGCCTGCCTTCTGGTTACAGCACTTTCAAATGAACATAGCGCAGGTGGTAGAAATTTTTGGTAAAGATGATTTAAAGAAATTTCAGCCTTGGTTTTGCCAGGCAGTTTTAAAGTTTGCAGCAGCAGAATGGGCTAAGCCATTGCTTGATAATTTTAGTAATGCCCCTGTGCAGCTGCTAAGCCTGTTGCCTGCTGAGGAACGCCTTACTTATGCTGGTAAATTTTTGGCGCAACATACCGATGAAGTGCTGGCTGCTTTATATACAGGCTCATTGCAGGAATGGAGTATCGGTTTTGTGAAGCAGTTGTTACCCTTTCTGGCCGACAATCCGCACCGGTATAACAAGCAGTGGTTCGAAGCATATATAATTTATCTCCCTGCCGGGATCGACCAATACCTGGATGGTATAACGCTTACTGATGAATGGAAGAATACTTATTGGAGCGGGATAAAAGATGAAATCAGAAAACTACTTTTATTAAAAGAACAAATTAAAAAAGCATTTATATGAGCACTATCCTACGGCAACACGCCGAACAGCAATTTGCCCACGAGCTGGACGAGCTGAAAAAGAATGAAGCGAACAAAATTCCGGCAAACTGGAGTTTGAGCCCTGCATCAGTGGTTACCTACTTAATAGGCGGAAAGCTTAAAAATGGATTTGAGGTTACGCCCAAATACATTGGCAGCAAACGCCTGATGGAAATTGCCGTAGCTACACTTACTACCGATAGGGCATTACTGCTATACGGGCTTCCGGGTACTGCCAAGTCATGGGTGTCAGAGCATCTGGCAGCCGCTATATCAGGCGATTCATCGTTGGTAGTGCAGGGCACGTCGGGCACAGGCGAAGAAGCCATACGCTATGGATGGAATTACGCTAAGCTTTTGGCCGATGGCCCAAGTGAAGCTGCATTGGTAAAAACGCCTATTATGCGCGCTATGCAGGAGGGCAAAACCGCCCGCATAGAAGAGTTGACGCGTATCAGCTCCGATGTGCAGGATGCACTTATTACTATTCTTTCAGAAAAAACCTTGCCTGTGCCAGAACTTAATATTGAAGTGCAGGCCGTAAGAGGGTTTAATATAATTGCTACTGCCAACAACCGCGATAAAGGGGTAAACGAACTTTCGAGCGCCTTAAAAAGAAGGTTTAATACTGTCATTCTGCCACTGCCCGATACCATAGAAGAAGAAATGGATATTGTAAAAAGGAGGGTAGAAAGTTATGGTAAGGTGATGGAACTGCCTGCAGAAAAACCAGCGTTGGAAGAAATAAGAAGGGTTGTAACTATCTTCCGTGAACTGCGAAGTGGTATCACCGCCGATGGTAAAACAAAACTAAAAGTGCCTTCTGGTACATTGAGCACCGCCGAAGCCATTTCTGTTATGAATAGCGGCCTGTCTATGGCAGGGTATTTTGGAGATGGGCAAATGAAAGCAGCCGATCTGGCAGCTGGCCTGTTGGGTGCTGTAATTAAAGACCCAGTGCAGGATAAAATAATTTGGCAGGAATATCTTGAAACAGTGGTTAAAAATCGCGACAACTGGAAAGACATTTACCGGGCCAGCCGCGAGTTAATGTAATTTTTTATACGATGAGAGTACACCTGCTTGGCATACGGCATCATGGTCCCGGTTCGGCACGAAACGTAAAAGCGTTTTTGAGCGAGCTGAAACCTGATGTGATATTGATAGAAGGTCCACCTGAAGGCGAAGCCTTGCTGCAAAGTGTAATTCATAAAGATATGAAGCCACCGGTGGCTTTGCTGGCCTACATTCCCGATCAACCGCAGAAAGCAGTCTTCTATCCCTTCGCCGAATTTTCACCCGAGTGGCAGGCCCTTTATTATGGCGTTTACAATAACATACCGGTTAGGTTTTTCGATTTACCACTTGTTCATTCATTCGCGCTCGACTTACAAAAAGAAACAGCCGGACATGCTTTTGTGCAGAACGAAGAAGTAGTTGTAGCGGAAGAAGCTGATGCAGTTGTTCAATCCTACGATCCCTTTCAACACTTTGCCGATGTAGCCGGCGTAAGCGATGGTGAGCATTGGTGGGAAGTAAACTTTGAGAGCAGGAATGATAATGCTGAAATATTTATTGCGGTAAACGAAGCTGTAACTGCCTTGCGCGAACAAACGCCCGAAAAGAAAGAGGAGCGCGAAAAATTACGCGAAGCATGGATGCGCAAAATGATTCGTGCAGCCGAAAAGGATGGCTATGAGCGCATAGCTGTTATTTGCGGTGCATGGCATGTGCCCGCACTGGCACAAATGCCCACGCAAAAAGAGGATAATGATTTGCTAAAGGGATTGCCCAAGGTAAAAATTGAAGCTACCTGGATACCCTGGACATTTGAGCGGCTCACTTTCCGCAGTGGCTATGGTGCCGGTGTTTTATCACCGGGTTGGTACAACCACCTTTGGAAATATCCGCAGGATGATGGCAGCCGCTGGATGAGCAAGGTTGCCAAGCTGCTGCGCAAAAAAAACATGGATACTTCTGTAGCCCATGTGGTAGAAGCTGTACGGTTGGCAAACGCACTGGCTGCCTTGCGCAATTGTACACGTGCCGGGCTTAGTGAATATAACGAAGCTGTAACTACGGTAATGGGTTTTGGCGATGATATACTATTACAGCTTATCAGCGAAGAGCTGATAGTTAGCCATAAAATAGGCAAGGTACCCGATGATGTGCCCAAAGTGCCCTTGCTGACCGACTTAGAAAAGCAGCAGAAAAAGTTGCGTATGCCTGCCGATGCGGGCGTAAAAGAATACAACCTCGATTTGCGGCAGCCAAACGACCTTGCGCGCAGCATTTTATTGCACCGGTTAAACACACTTGCAATAGAATGGGGCGAACAAAGGCATGTAGCTGGCAAAGGCACCTTCAAAGAACAATGGATGCTGCAATGGCAGCCAGAACTTTCTATCAAAATTATAGAGCGTGGTATATGGGGCAATACCATAGAGGAAGCAGCCAGCGCATACATCGTGCAGCAGTCGGCTAACCAGCATGCAATTTCGCAGCTGGCCGTTATGGTAGAAAAAGCAATCCCTGCCGAATTGCCCAAAGCTATTGAGGCATTATTGGGCAGGTTAAATGACCTTGCAGCTACCGGTAACGATGTAATAGAACTGATGAAGGCCTTGCCTTCATTGGCTAACATTAGCCGCTATGGCAATGTGCGCAATACCGATTCTGAAATGCTGGCTGGTATCTCCAAGGCGCTCCTTACACGTATATCTGTAGGCTTGCCTATTGCTACCACCGGTATAGATGAAGAGGCCGCCAAGGCATTGCAGGAGCATATAATGAAAGTAGATGCTGCGGTAAGCCTGTTGCAGTTTGAAGAACAAACCGCCGATTGGCAAAATTGTATGCAGCAAATTCAGCAGAACCTGCAATCGCATGCGCTGCTAAGCGGCTATGCCTGCCGTTTGTTGTTGGACCGCAAGGTTATGCCGCATACTGAAGTAGCAGACAGGTTTAGCTACGCTTTATCTTTTGCTACCGAGCCTATGCAGGCTGCTTATTGGGTAGAGGGTTTCCTTACCGGTAGTGGCACTATCCTGTTGTTAGATGATAACCTGTGGAGTATTCTTAACAACTGGGTGTTAGGGTTAGATGAAGAACTTTTTGTGCAGCTGCTCCCTTTATTGCGCCGCAGTTTTGCTGAGTTTACAAACGCCGAAAGGCGTAAAATAGGAGAGAAGGTAAAACACGGTGTAACCAAAACCGGTGCAGTGCAGGTCGCGTCAAATTTCGACCATGCACGGGCCGCCAATGGCATACCGGTAGTAATGCAATTATTGGGCTATAGCAACAATACCAATGGATAATAACGATACACGCAAATGGCGGCTTATACTTGGCGGGCATCAAAATGATGGCACCGGGCATCAGTTGCTGGATATGGATAAACGAATGGATGCTGCGCTCGATGCCTTGTACGATTCTAACAAGCAGGGCGGCTTGGGCGCATCGGCCCCTAATGTAAACAGATGGCTGGGCGATATCCGCGAGTTCTTCCCTACATCGGTAGTTAAGGTAATGCAGCAGGATGCTATTAAGCGCCTTAACCTTACCAGCATGTTGTTAGAAAAGGAAATGCTTGAATCGGTAGAGCCCGATGTGCATCTGGTAGCTACCCTTATGACCTTAAGCAGGGCTATACCCGAAAAGACGAAAGATACAGCCCGCAAAGTGGTAAAGCGGGTGGTTGACGAGTTGCTTCAAAAACTGGCAGCACCTATGCACCAGGCAGTAACCGGTGCGCTAAACCGCAGTGCCCGAAACAGACGGCCTAAGCATAACGAAATTGATTGGAAGACTACTATAGAGAAAAACCTTAAGCACTACCAGGCCGAATACCGTACTGTTATACCCGAGGTTAGATACGGCTTTGGCCGTAAGCGCAAGGCCATGAAAGATGTAGTACTGTGCCTGGACCAAAGTGGGTCTATGGGCTCATCGGTAATTTACTCGGGCATATTTGGTTCGGTTATGGCCTCTATACCCGCTATACAAACCAAAATGGTAGTGTTTGATACCGCTGTAGTTGATCTTACCGATGAACTGCAGGACCCTGTTGATTTGCTGTTTGGTGTGCAGTTAGGTGGGGGAACCGATATAGATAAAGCGCTTACCTATTGCCAGCAGATAATTACAAAGCCGCTTGATACAGTCATGGTATTAATTACCGATTTATACGAAGGTGGAAACCAGGAGGACATGCGTAAGAAGGCTGCAGCCCTGGTGCACAGCGGTGTGCAACTGGTAGTGCTGTTAGCTTTAAACGACGATGGAGCTCCTTCATACGATCACAGCAATGCCCAGTTTCTTTCTAACCTAGGCGTACCAGTGTTCGCTTGCACACCCGATAAGTTCCCTGCGTTAATGGCTGCGGCCCTCAGCAAGCAAGACCTGGGCACCTGGGCCGCTATGAACGATATAGGCTTGAAAAAGGGATAGCATAAAATGTATCTTTCATTGTAATCTACTAATTACCGCCTGCCCGGTTGGTATTCAGGGCTATGCATTTCGGGCTTTAGCCGTATCAAAAGATCAATCCGCTTATTTATTGCCGATGGCTTTCGCGATGGCTTTATCCCAAAAACAAAACCCCTCACCGATGTGGCAAGGGGTTCTATATTGTTATCTATGTCTGTATCTTAAGCTTCAGCAGTTTCTTCAGCTGCCGGTGCGGCTACTGCATTTTTGCTGTTTACCTTAATGGTAACGTGGTTGCTGCGTTTGCGCAGGCGGTAAGCACGGCCCTGTGGTGCTGGCAAAAATCTCTTCAGCATAGTTCCGGCGTTAACCTGAATTTCTGACACATACAAGTCGTTATCTTCCGGCTTGTTGCCATCGTTCTTTTGCTCCCAGTTGTTGATAGCGCTTTTCAGCAGTTTCTCCAACTTGCCAGATGCTTCCTGCTTGCTGAACTTTAATATAGTAAGTGCCTCATATACTTTCTTACCACGTATAAGGTCGGCCACCAGGCGCATTTTGCGTGTAGAGGTTGGATTATTTCTTAAATGTGCTACTGCTTCCATTTTAATTGGTATTTATCTTATTACTGGATTCTTAATTACGTTTTACTACTACTACTTTGCTTTGTTACCTGCGTGGCCCTTGAATACGCGGGTTGGAGAGAACTCACCCAATTTGTGGCCTACCATGTTTTCAGTTACATATACCGGAATGAATTTGTTTCCGTTGTGTACTGCAAGTGTGTGACCTACCATTTCAGGAACAATTACCGAAGCGCGGCTCCATGTTTTTATTACCGACTTCTTTCCTCCTTCATTCATTTTGGTTAGCTTTTTACCAAGCTTAAACTGAACGTAAGGACCTTTTTTTATTGAACGTGCCATTTCTTATTGATTAATGTTTTGACTTAATTATTTGCTTCTGCGTTGAATAATGAACTGAGAAGATGCCTTCTTAGGAGTTCTTGTCTTGTAACCCTTAGCCTTAATGTTAGTACGGCTACGTGGGTGACCTCCCGATGCACGGCCTTCACCTCCACCCATTGGGTGATCTACCGGGTTCATGGCAACTGGTCTTGTTCTTGGGCGACGGCCTAACCAACGCTTACGTCCGGCTTTACCCAGGCTTTGCAGGTTATGGTCACCGTTAGATACACTACCGATAGTAGCAACACAAGTCAAAAGTATTTTACGTGTTTCGCCCGAAGGTAATTTGATGATAGCATAGCGCTCTTCGCGGGCCAGCAATTGGGCTGATGTTCCTGCGCTGCGTACAATAGTACCACCTTTACCAGGGTGTAATTCTATGTTGTGGATTATAGCACCTAGTGGAATATCGGCTAATGTAAGTGTGTTACCTACTTCTGGCGCTACACCCTTTCCAGAGTTGATAGTTTGGCCAACCTTTAAACCTGCTGGTGATAAGATATATCTTTTTTCGCCATCCGGGTATTGGATAAGGGCGATAAATGCTGTACGGATTGGATCGTACTCTATGCTTACTACTTTACCAGGTACATTTGCCTTATCGCGTTTAAAGTCGATAATACGATAGCGTTGTTTGTGTCCACCGCCCATGTAGCGCATAGTCAAATGGCCTTTGCTGTTACGGCCACCGCTGCTTTTCATTGGGGCTAACAGGCTCTTCTCTGGCTTGCTGGTTGTAATTTCTTCAAATGTGAGCAATTCGGTAAACCTCATGCTCGGGGTCGTCGGTTTGTACTTCTTAATTCCCATTGTTATTCTTTTTTCCGTCCTTACTTTTTGTTATCAGTGGTTAAGGGCTCCACTTTAGTTAAAGAATATTTTTATTCCCATTAAGTCCCTTTAGGGATTTAGGGTCTTATACGTTTCCGTAGAAGTTGATGCTTTCGCCCTTCTTAAGGGTTACGTGTGCTTTTTTGAAAGATGGTTTCATACCGCTGGCTACACCTTTTTTAGTGTAACGCACTTTCTTCTTACCTACGTTTACCAGTGTGTTTACAGATTCAACCTGTACACCGTAAGTAGCTTCTACAGCTTTCTTAATTTCAAGCTTGTTGCTTTCTTTGGTTACGCGGAAGGCATATTTACCGTGCTTCTCTCCACTCTTGGTAGATTTTTCGGTAATGATTGGTTTTACAAGTACGTTATTTGCCATGATGATTTCCTCCTGTTATAATTAGTTTTTCGAGAAATTAGATTCGATAGATTTTACGGCTGCTTCGCTCAATACAAGCTTCTTGCAGTTCATAATCTCATATATGTTAAGGCCTTTTACCTCGGTTAAGTAAACCGAAGGCAGGTTGCGCGCAGAAAGAGCAGTATTCTTATCAGCAGCATCTACCACAAACACAGTCTTGGTGTTTTTTAGGTTTAAGCCGTTTACAAAAGCTGCAAATTCTTTTGTTTTAGGAGTCGATAGTTGGAAATCTTCAACTACTATCAGGTTACCGTCCTTGGCTTTGTAAGTAAAGGCACTTCTTCTGGCCAGGTCTTTCACCTTCTTGTTTACCTTCAGGTCGTACAAGTGCGGCTTAGGGCCGAAAGTACGTCCACCACCCTTAAGGCCTGGGGCCTTCATAGAGCCACGGCGGGCGCCACCTGTTCCTTTCTGACGGAACGCTTTTTTAGTCGTGCGGGCTACTTCCCATTTCTCTTTCGATTTGTGGGTACCCTGACGCTGTGCTGCCAAATATGATTTTACAGATAGATAAACCGCATGGTCGTTTGGCTCTATTCCGAAAATTTCATCGTTCAGGTTGATTTCTCTTCCTGTTTCTTTACCGTCTTTGCTTATTACTTTAACCTTCATAATTCGTTGTTTTTAGGGGTAAATAACATACCCTCCCCAAAAAGGGAACGCAAAAGTAACTTTTCTGAGCAGAGAAACAAATGTTTGTGTGAAAAATTGTTGCGGCCGTATTTTCGGCATTTCAACAGCGCTTTATACTATTATATATGGCATTTACCAGCTCTTATACATATATAAGTCTCCAAACCAGCTGAGTTTAGCATGGTTAATACTTACAGGCAGAGGCATTTATCTAAATAAGGTAACACGTATTATTGTGGGCCTAAGGGCTTTAAACGCTAAGTTGTCGGTACAAAAAAGCCCCCGCATTAGGCGGGGGCCGGCTCATTCCTAGCCTTCAATTGTCAACTTATTAAAACTCTTGCTTGTTAAAAGCCTCAAAGTCTTCGCGGTAAATGGTAGCAGCATGGCCGCAATCGGAGCAGTTTATTTTTTTGAAAGCAGTTTTGCCGGTTTTCGCCTGGGCGCCAATTTCCTCGCTCGTCGAAACATTCTCCACTTTTAAATTCTTTATCCCGCAATTGTCGCAGGCCACCAGGCCTTCAATCCGGTTTTCTTCCAGCCCGGTAGTATCTAAAAATGGTGTGCCATTGCGGTGCAACAACACTGTGCCCTGGCATCCCTGGCATACATATTTTTTGGCCAGGTATTCTCCGCGGCTTAAAAAGCTTACAATTTTTTCTGTTTCCGACCTAAGTATGCGCCACACCTGGTCCGATCCGCAATGCGGACAAAAAGTTAATGCATGGCCCGCATTGCCATCTTTTAGTGTCATGTTTTCTTTATCTGTCATTATATAAATTAAATACCAAAAACCATTAGCTATGGTATGCGGTTAGTTACCAATAATTAATAGAGGAAGTAATAATGTAGGGTGGGACTAAAAAAACTAAATGCGGAAAACGTTTACCCATAGGTAGCGTTTGTAGCTATCTTCCGAAAGCCTGGGTACCAGGCGGAATATGGCCACCGATGTATTTAAGATACATGGCGTATAAAGGTCAGAAACAGGCTGGGTAACATCCGCATCCCCCTCCAATACATTATACTGCTTTACTTCACCTTGTTTAGCCAGAAGCAGCAGGCAATTAGTAGCTTGTGTAGGGTTGGTTTTATAATCGCTAAAAGACGAAGCGGTTAAAAAATCGTGCGGGTTAGATAATAAGGAGTAAAAAGCAAATACCTGCACTGCATATACTGCAAGCAGCAGCCATGCTTTTGCACTGTAACTATATTTTTTAACAACCAGTTTCATTATCAGGGTAAAAATAGTAAAATAACTAATTGATAGCTAGAGGGCTGATGCATGTTATTCTTGTGGTGTAATCACCATTAAGTTTTGAAGTGCCCGCTGACCTCTTGCGAAACCGGGGGTAGCGGCCTGCGCCTATTAATTTAGTTGGCTGGACTGACCAATTTTGGGAAAGTTTTGTTAAAAGGTAACCCAAACAGGATAAGGGATCTTAATCTATGCGTCTAACACCTGTAACATAACTAAATATATAGGCAGAAAATGAGTTGGATTTGTCCTGATTGCGACCGCGAACTACGCAGCCAGAGCCGCTGGCATAACTGTGTGCGGGTTAGCATAGATGATTTGTTTAAGGGTAAAGACCCTGAACTAATTTATGTATTTGATAAAATACTGGCCGAGGTGGCCGATTGGGAAGATACCCTGATAAGCACTACGCAAAACTGCATTGTGTTTGTGCGCAACCAGGGTTACCTTATTATCAAACCCCTCAAAACCCAGCTGAACATTAAAATATACTCTGCCAAAGCGATAAACGAGGCACCGGTAACTAAAACGGCCAAAGCCTATGCCGGTAAATATGAAAACCATTTCCACCTGCGCACCCTTGATGATTTAACCCCGGAAATTTTCCTGCTGATAAGGAAATCGTATAATGTGAGTTGAGGCGGCGAACAATAGGCCAAAGACTGCTTGCCTTTAGGCACTGCCTACGCTTACCGGAATCCCGGTGTACACGATGCCCATTTTTGAAAATGTGTACACTGAGCCCTCTTGTAATAATTTGATTACGATGGCTTTGTAAAAAGTCGTGTACATGACCTGTCGCGTGGTGTGTACACTGACTGGATTTTGGGCGGTAAGGATATTACCAAAATCGGTAATCAGATTACTCAAACTTTTGCTTAGAAGCTAATGCCGGTGCAGGCTATGCTCTATGTCGCATTAAGCAGATGGCTTTTAGCTATCCGTAGCCAAAGGCTACTTACCTGGTTGGACGTAGGCACAGCCCATTAGTGTTCGAAACCTTGCATTTTCCTTGCACCAAATGCAAGCCTTCGTTTGGTGGCGTTAAGTGCTACTAATTTGGCTTTCCACTTTTTGCTTGACCAAAAAGTGGAGCAAAAACTCAAGCCCTGTATGAAAACCTGCCTAAAATTTCCTCCCCACGCGCATGAAAAAAACTCGGCTCACCACTTAGCGCATTATTGGTTATTGTGCCTTGGCCTCAAACAATTTTTTCATCTCTTGCCTGGCTTCGAGGAAATTTTTACGGCGTTTTCATAAGGGGCGATAAGAGCAGCCGAAAACAGATGACTTTAAATTACAGGTTTCGAACAGTTATGGGCACAGCCTACGCCCAGCGGGAGGCCGTTGCAGAAGTCAGAGACTTCTGTTTCATTGGAGCTTCGAAGTGATCCTTCGGAACACTTCGAAGAACGGGGAGTTGGGTAACACTAACCGCCCCCAAAGTAAGGCTAGTAGAACCGCGATGCTCGCGGCTGTGCCAATAGACGCAAGGATTGCGTCTATTGGCACATGGTTGTATTAAAGCCCACTTTTGCCAAACCTATGTTATTGCAGCTTTTTGTTGTTACTCAAAGTTGCTATTGCCTTTCGCCATAAGTGTATAAAAGTGTAAGAATGTTTTCTAATTCGGCATCTTCTTCATTGCTGAAAACTATAACTCCAACATTATTGTTAGGATTATAAAACATTTCTGTAGTTACGCCTTTTTCACCACCACTATGCCCTAAAACTTTATTGCCATTTATGGTATCGTAATAAAAAGATAAGCAAAATTCTGTACTGCCGAATTGCAAGGTCTTCATTGTTGCCATACTTGCTTCAGATAATATTTGTGTGTTATTAAAGCTGCCGTTGAGCATTACCATTCTTAAAAACCTGGATAAATCTAAAACGTTGGTTCGTAATCCTCCGTTTGGATAGTCAGGAAAAGTATAATGAGGATTAGGACTTGTAATTTCATCAGAGTAAGGTATGGCCAATTCAGCAAGCGGCGTATTGGCAAGTCTCCATTCAGTTTTAGTCATTCCTAATGGTGTAAAAATATTGTTCTTACAGTATTCATCAAAAGGTATCAGCGAAATCCTT
>DATGWP010000189.1:0-9479 GCA_035299425.1 Chitinophagales bacterium
AGCAGTAATAGCTTTGCCCAAAACGATTTGGTGGT
This sequence comes from Chitinophagales bacterium, assembly GCA_035299425.1. Lineage (GTDB taxonomy): Bacteria > Bacteroidota > Bacteroidia > Chitinophagales > LD1 > Bog-950. The sequence continues at coordinate 36 of DATGWP010000189.1, forward strand.
AGTGGCTATTACCCTGGAGAACACTTATAGCCGCCCTATAGAGAACGTAGTCATCACCGACCTGCTGCCCGCAGGGTTTGAAATTGAAAACCCGCGCACCAAAGAGATACCCGGCATGAACTGGATAAAGAACGAAAGCACTCCGGAGCATTTGGATGTGCGCGACGACCGTATTAACCTGTTTGTAACAGCGGGCAGCCAGCCGCAGACGTATTATTATTCGGTACGTGCCGTATCGCCGGGCACGTATGTAATGGGCCCGGTAATGGCCGATGCCATGTATAACGGCGAATACCACTCGTATAATGGCGCGGGGGTGATAAGGGTGACGGAGAAGTAATTAGAGTCCGATGTAGGAAGACCGAAGATGGAAGTAAAACAGATGCCACAACTTAAACAGTTGTGGCATCTGTTTATATTTAAGCTCCAATGAAAAATATCATCACAGCGCTTCTCCTCTTTACAACTTGCTTACTTTTTGCACAAAAAGGGCCAAAACCATTGACGATTAAACCGCTTACCGGTAACTTTTATGTTTATACTACCTATCACTTATATAAAGGCGTGCCGGTATCTGCCAACGGCATGTACCTGGCAGCAGGCGAAGGAGTATTAATGTTCGACACTCCGTGGGATACTACTCAGTTTCAGCCACTGCTGGATAGTATATGGACAAGGCATCATAAAAAGGTGATAGCGTGCATTGCCACCCACAGTCACGAAGACCGCACCGGTGGGTTTGATTACTATAACAGTAAGGGAATACAAACGTACGCCACCGCACAAACCGATAGCATATGCAAACAACGCGGCGAAAAGCGTGCGCAGTATTTAATACCATATGATTCAGGGTTTGGTATTGGCGATTATAGCTGTGACATTTATTATCCCGGCCCGGGCCATGCTCCAGATAATATTGTGTTGTGGTTTCCTTCAGAAAGGATTTTGTATGGCGGTTGTTTTATAAAAAGCACCGATGCAACAGACCTTGGCTACACCGGGGATGCTGATTTAAAAGAGTGGCCCCTGGCTATTAAACGGGTGCAGGAAAAATTTGGTAAGCCGAATTATGTTATTCCGGGGCATGGAAACTGGCGGAATAAAAAATCGCCGGAGCATACGTTGCGATTATTGAGAAAACACAGAAACTGACAGCCATTTAACTTATTTGAGGAAATACATACTCATATTTAATGCTTAAACCGAACAGAATGCGCTGGCTTAAAAATTGCTATGTAGTGTGCATGAAAAGCTTATTCTTTCCTTCTATGTTTTTACTGGCAGCTATTATTACAACAACGGCCAGCTTTCAGCAAAATGATAGCAAGAAAAAAGCAAAGCCCAATTACACTAAGTTTATAGGCAAGTGGAAGGGCAGTGAAAGATGCAGCGATGTGAGTGCGCCGGTGGCATTGCTTTTTGTAGATGCCAATGGTCCAGAATTAAAACTATCGGGCTTATACAGCATACAGGGCGGTGTAAGGGCTATGGTTGTGGGCGATACTATAATTATTCCTAAACAAGAAGTAGACGACCCCAACTTTATGAATATGCAGATTGAAGGCAAACTTGGTTTTGGCATCAACCCCTTCTCGCTGGGTGGTTATATCAGGGTGATTAATAACCAGAAGAATGATGCCTGCGAGGTAAAATATTACAAGTAATTTCATTTTATACAACTATAAAAAAACTATCCCCCATGAAAAGATCGGCAACAGCAAACTGGAAAGGCAGCGGCAAAGAAGGCAAAGGGCTTTTATCATCACAAAGCACCGTATTAAACAGTGCACAATATTCTTTCGGCACCAGGTTTGAGAATGGTGTGGGCACCAACCCCGAAGAACTGATAGCCGCCGCACACGCAGGCTGCTTTACAATGAAACTAAGTTTTGCACTGGCAGAAGCCGGTTTCAAATCGGAAAACATAGACACTAAATGCGACATTACTTTTGAGAATGGCGCAGTAACCGAATCGCACCTTACCGTGAAAGCTACTGTGCCGGGTATTGATGCAGATAAATTTAAAGAGGTAGCTGCCGATGCTGCGGCTAACTGCCCCATATCCAAGCTATTAAGCTGCAAAATATCGCATGAGGCCAGTTTGGCCTAATACGCTGGCAAACACAGCCGCTATCGGGCATTAACATTTTTTGAAACGGGCATGATGTTAAATCTGCCGTTTTAAATTATGTTTGCAATAATAGCATGCTAAAAAGAGCTTTAAAATATTTTACCGCTGTTGTAATTATGCTGCACTGTTTAGGCGCTACACAGCTGATAAGCTCGTATTCTAAAGATAACTCATCATTTGTAAGCATGCTTACCATGAATGAGGAAGAAACCAAAAAAGAAAAAGAAAGCTGCGACGAAGATGATGTAGAGTTTTGGAATGATGTACGCTGCAAATTGCAATTACGCAACACCTATTTATGTTCGGTAAGCGATAATTCATATCTACACGAATCGCTTAATCGCGTTTTTTATCAATTCGTACTGGAAAGCCCCACTCCCCCTCCGGATTTTTTAGCGTAATCTTTTTACGCCATTTCCTCATTTTTCCTGTTTACCTGGTTTAGTGCTGTAATACACCGTTATGGCATTTAATCATCTATCGTATAGCGATAGCACCAACCCTTTGTTTTTTAAACCAAACTATACCTCAACCCTTTAGCAGTTATGAAATTTGACAAAAGATACATTAAAACAGATGTACTCGCAGGACTTGTAGTGTTCCTGGTGGCATTGCCGCTATGCCTGGGCATAGCACTGGCCAGTGGTGCGCCCCTATTTTCCGGCATTATTGCCGGTGTGGTAGGCGGCATTGTAATTGGCTTGCTAAGCAACTCGCAGTTAAGTGTGGCAGGGCCTGCGGCCGGGCTTACAGCTATTGTGCTCGCGGCTATCACGAGCCTGGGCTCATTTGAAACCTTTTTGCTGGCGGTAATAATTGCCGGGGCTATACAACTGATACTTGGTTTTGCCAAAGCAGGCACCATAAGCAATTACCTGCCATCGAATGTAATAGAGGGAATGCTTACGGCCATAGGTATTATAATAATAATGAAACAATTACCTCACGCTATAGGCTATGATGTAGACAATGAAGGCGATTTTTTCTTTATAGAGAAAGGCACCGGACATAATACATTTTCGGCAGTGATAGATGCGGTAAACTACTCGCATGCCGGCGCAATGATAGTTACAGCAGTATCGCTGGTTATACTTATAGCCTGGAATAATATTAAAGCCCTGCAAAAGATAAAGGCAATACCCGGCGCACTGGTAGCTGTAGTGGTGGGTATAGGTATAAATGAAATTTTTAAAGCTACCGGCTCTGCCTTTGCCATAGGGCCCGACCACCTGGTTAAACTACCGGTACCGGCTTCGTTTAAAGAATTTATAGACCAGTTTTATACTCCGGATTTTAAATCTATAGCCAACCCGGCGGTATGGATTACCGGTGTAACAATAGCAGCTGTGGCCAGTATAGAAACATTGCTGTGTATAGAGGCAGCCGACAAGATGGACCCGCTAAAGCGCTATACCGATACCAACACCGAGCTAAAGGCACAAGGCGTGGCGAATATAGTAAGCGGTCTGTTGGGTGGCCTGCCGATGACATCGGTAATTGTGCGCACCTCGGCCAATATAAATTCGGGCGGGCGCACCAAAATTGCCACCATATCGCATGGTATATTTTTGCTGGCTGCAGTATTGGCCATACCTACATTGCTTAACCGAATTCCGCTGGCATGCCTGGCGGCTATATTGATATTGATAGGATATAAACTGGCCAGCCCGGCGGTGTTTAAACATATGTGGCAGAAAGGAAAATTCCAGTTTGTGCCCTTTATTGTTACCGTAATAGCCGTAGTATTTACCGATTTACTGAAAGGTGTAGGTATTGGACTTGCCGTAAGTGTAGTGTTTATACTGCGTGGTAACATGAAGGTGGCTTACTTTTTCCGAAAACAGAAACACCATGAAGGCGAAACCATACATATACAACTGGCGCAGGAGGTGTCTTTTTTAAATAAGGCGGCTATTAAGCAAACGCTGATGCACATACCCAATAACAGCAAGGTAGAAATTAATGCCAGCGATAGCGCCTATATAGACCATGATGTGATACAAATGATACAGGACTTTTTGAATGTGGGCAGTAAGGATAAAAATATTGAAGTAGCACTGGTTGGGTTTAAAGATAAGTATGACTTAGACGACTCACCCAATCATGTTACCTCCAGATAAAACGAAGAACAGTAAGTATATGTTAACCAATTAAAACACACTAAATGAGTATGAAAGCACATACAAGTGAAACGCAGGCATCTATTACACCGCTTAAAGCATTAGAAATGCTGAAAGAAGGTAACCAGCGCTTTGTAAGCAACCTGAAAATAAACCGTAACCTGCTACAGCAGGTAAACGAAACGCGCGACGGCCAATGGCCTTTTGCAGTTATACTTAGTTGTATAGACAGCCGCACCTCGGCCGAGTTGATATTTGATCAGGGGCTGGGCGATGTATTCTCAATACGTATAGCCGGCAATGTGGTAAATACCGATATAATTGGCAGCATAGAGTACGCCTGCAAAGTGGCGGGGTCTAAACTGATAGTAGTACTGGGCCACAGTAATTGCGGTGCTGTAAAGGGGGCCTGCGACCATATAGAGATGGGCAGCCTAACAGAGTTACTTTCTAAAATACAACCGGCCGTGTACCTGGAAAAGGAAACAACCAATCCAAGCGACAGGCATTCGGGCAACCACGAATTTGTAGAGAATGTAGCTACGCTGAACGTAAGACGCTCGGTAAAAAACATAGTGGATAGAAGCCACATTATTGAGCAACTGATAGAGACAGGCAAAATAGCCATAATAGGGGCTAAACTAAACCTGGAAAGCGGTGCCGTAGAGTTTTTTGACGATACACTTATAAGCAGCGACCACGAGGATAGTGTGCGTGTGCAAATGACTCATTAAGCAAGGGGCGAGGTCGTGGGACGAGTGACGAGGGAGATACAAAAATATTGATCGGTTAACCGGTAGCTTTTACCCAAGGGTTGGGTCTTGTAGTTTGGTGTGTGCCGCTCCGAAAGGGGCGGCACTATTTTTTTGCACTTGTTTACACAGCACTATATTTACCCCAACATCACTCCAATGTTAAGGCAAACAGGCAAAAAATGTTGATAATCGGTGCAAAATGCCCCTGCTTAACATAAGCATAACACAGGCATTACGATGGCTTAGCGCTCTGCCCCCACTTTTGCGGCAGCAAATAAAGCGCTATGACACACAAAATTTTTACGCTCGTTTTAAGTCTTTTTTTCTTTGCGGCCAGCTATGCACAAACCGGTACTTTATCGGGTAAGGCTATAGATGGTAAAAGCGGCGAAATGCTGATGGGCGCTACGGTAGTGGTAGATAACGATAATAACCTGGCTGCCTCTACCGACCTGGACGGTAACTTTACCATAGCTAAAATACCTGCCGGTAAGCACACTGTGAAAGTACGCTACATAGGCTACCAGGAAAAAACCTACGAAGTGGATATTAAAGCAGGTGAGGTTACCAGCCTGAACGCCGCTGTGGTAGAAGATGCCGTGGTACTAAAAGATGCGGTGGTTACGGCTACAGTTACAAAGCGCGATAACGAAAGCGCTATAGTAATGATGCAGCGCAACAGCACGGTAATACAAAGCGGTATATCATCTGAAGAAATGAAACGCTCGCCGGATAAAAGCTCGAGCGATGTTATACGCCGTGTAAGCGGTTCTACCATACAGGATGGCAAGTTTGCGATTATACGTGGTTTATCTGACCGCTACAATATGGCCCTGATTAACAATGTAATACTGCCAAGCACCGAGCCAGACCGTAAAGCATTTGCATTTGATGTGTTTCCATCGAACATACTTGACAACATTATTATAATGAAAACCGGCCAGGCTAACCTACCCAGCGAGTGGGCCGGTGGTTTAATACAACTAAACACGCGCGACATACCTGAGAAGAGTTTCTTTAATGTTACTTATGGTATGACCTTTAACGAAGGCAATACCTTTAGACCATTTAAAAGCTACGCTGGCAGCAAAACCGATTTTCTTGGTTTTGATAACAACGTGCGCCCATTAAGCAAAGATTTTCCGGGCCTGATTGCCCTTAATGATTTGAAAACTCAGGGCGCTACTGATTCGCTGCGCACCCTGGGCAGAAACATAACCAACCGTAGCTGGAAGGTGAACAACAACAAAATAGCGTACCCCGGCCAAAGCCTGCAATTGAGCGGTGGATTTGCTGTGCGCAAAAAGGATGTTCAGCTGGGTGGTGTATTTGCCTTATCGTACTCTAACAGCCTGCGCTATACCGAAGGTACCCGTACCAGATACGCCGGAGCAAGCGGAGAGCTGGATAATGATTATGACGATGAGCGTTATAACACAATCGTATCTGCTGCTTTGCTGGGCAATCTGAGTGCGGTTATCAAAAACAACCATAAAATATCGTGGAAAAACATTTTTACCAATAACTCTGATAACGGAATTATTCAGCGTAACGGTGTAAGCTACGGAAACGCTACAGAGCAAAACCGCACCAGCATGGAGTTTAGCAGCTCTAAAGTATTCTCAACCAACTTATCTGGCGACCACTTATTTGAAAGCACCGGCATCCGCTGGAAATGGAACGGTGGTTTTGTAATGATAAACCGTGACCAGCCCCGTACTACCCGTTACTCTTATGAGCGCCCTTATACCTCTTCAACCGGTTTTGGCGCTAACGAAACAACCGACCCGTATGTATTCCAGTTTTCGTATGGCGGCTCTGACCCTAAACAAGGTGCTTACTTTTACAGCCAACTGCGCGAGAAAGTTTACAATGCCGGAACTGACCTTACTTTCCCTTTCAAAATAAAAGACCAGAAGCAGGCTATCAGCGTAGGTTATTCTTACCAGTACCGCACACGTAACTTTGAGGCGCGCAACCTGTTTATAGATTACCCCGGAGGCTATAACGACTCTATCCGTTTCGACATGAATGTAGACAACATTATAAACCAGGAAAACTTTGCTAACGGAAAGCTTACCATGAACCCGTTTGTTTTCCCTACCGATGTATACTCGGCTAACTCTACCACCCATGCCGCTTATGTAATGATGGAGAACAACATAGGCGAACGCTTCAAGGCAGTTTGGGGTTTCCGTTTCGAGTCGTTTAAGCAAAGCCTAACATCGCCTAGCGCTATCGATTTTGATATCATACCTCAGGACCCTGAGCCTCCGATTATACGCACCAAAGTGGTAGATACTACCTATACGCGCTCTTACTTTAGCGGAGCGTATAGTGCAGATTCAAGCGGTAAAGTAAAAACGGTATTCCCTTTATTACCATCAATAAACCTGATATTTAAGCTGAACGAAACTATGAACCTGCGTACCAGCTATAGCCAGAGCATGAGTCGCCCCGAATTCCGCGAAACTTCGCCATTTGTTTACTACGACTTTTTACGCGATGTTAACCTTACCGGTAACGTAAACCTGCTGCAAACCTCTATACATAATGCAGACTTGCGTTACGAGTGGTTTATGGGCAAAGGCCAAAGCCTGAATGCAAGCGTTTTCTTTAAGCACTTTACCAATACTATAGAACTAACATCGGTAGCCAGCGGCAGCCAGCAGTCGTTTATTTATAACAATGCCAAAAGCGCTTACTTAGTAGGCCTGGAGGTAGAGTTCCGTAAAAACTTTGCCTTTGCATCTAAAAAGCTGGAAGACCTGGTATTTGTAGCCAACCTGGCCTATATATACAGCCGTGTAGATTTGCGCAATGTGCCTAACAGCAATAGTGATGAGCAAATACGCCCTATGCAAGGCCAAAGCCCTTACATTATAAACCTGGGACTAAGCTATGCTCACCCAACAGTAGGTACCGGCGTATCGTTATTATACAACCAGGTAGGCCAGCGCTTATATGCTACCGGCGAAGTAGGCAACCCGGCATGGTATGAGCACTGGAGACCATTGATGGACTTACAGATAAGCCAGAAATTCCTGAAAGGTAAAGGTATTATCCGTTTTACCATCAGCGATTTGATTGCAGCCAAGAGCATTTTCTACCAGAACGATGTAGTGGGCAAAGAGCGCTTCTATCAAAAAGGTAAAGATGATGTGGTGCTAAGCCAAAAGAACTACCGCACGTATCAAATACAGGTTGCGTTTAATTTCTAACACCTCTTTTCATTATAATCAAACAGCAAGGCCGGTTCTGATTGAACCGGCCTTGCTGTTTGATTACAGAGGAGCGTTCTCGCCTATGCTTACAAGAGACGCGAACATCGCGTCTCTAGGTCAAATACGCCACACCCTTGCCTTTATCAAACTCTACACGTATGTGCTCTTGCATAGTCGTAGAAAGTGAAAGCCCAACAAAATCGGGCGATACAGGGAATAGCTTATGCTGGCGGTCGACTAATACTACAGCCTGCACCTTTTTAGGTAAAAAATCCATCACTGGTTTTAAGGCATAGTAAAGGGTTTTGCCGGTATTGGCTACATCATCTACAACTATCACTGTTTTATTGTTCAGTGTTTTTTTACCCAGTTCAAGGCTAATCTCGTCTTCCAGTGGTTTGGCCTTATTCAGCGACAGCTCGAGCAGCACCACTTTCATTCCATCTATAGCTTCTATTTCCTTTTTAAGCTGAGCGGCATATTCCAGCCCGTTAGGCTTTATGCCTATAAGAATCAACTCGTCCTCATCGTAATTATCTTCTACTATCTGGTAAGCTATTCGGCGTGTTTTCTGCTGTATGGCTTCGGTGGTCAATATCTGAACCTTCTTCATATTTTTATTTTCTTCTCTCCTGCTTATTCAATTATTATTTTGCAATTAATTTACCCGCCTTCACATTCTTCCCATCGGCATTCAGCAGGTAATAATAAATACCCTTAGCCAATTTATCGCTGTGGTATACATATTCGGTTCTGCCAGTAATTAGCGGTAATACATCAACCAGTGCACCCATTTGATTTAAAATACGGATTTCGCCGGTTTCAAAATTCAGACCTTCTACCTTAAAAGTGGCTTGTGTGGAAAATGGGTTAGGCACTACCTTTACCATCACTGAGTTTCCGAAAACATTACTAATACCGGTATAGGTACAGCTTCCATCACTTACATTAGCCAACGGGTTGTAGTTATCAGCGGTAGAATCTGTGCAGCCATAAACGCGTGCTATGCATGTGCCCGAATCTACGTTAGCTTGAGGGTTGTAATTAATGCAAAATGTATCTACGGCGCCAAAAGTAATGCAGTTGGTTTGTGTAACGGCTGCATACGCATTTACTTTACCATGCCCGTATTCGTTATTGGCTGTATTGGTAGTAAAGGCATCTTTGCGCGCCGTGCATATCAACGAGGTTTTAATTTCGTCCCAGTTAGCCGT
>DATGWP010000190.1:0-8515 GCA_035299425.1 Chitinophagales bacterium
CGGCGGTGGCAGTACTACCAGTGGCAAAAAAATGCACATACACGGCGGAACTTCCATAGGCACAGGTTATTCGGGTAGCACAGTAGCCACCAATGGCCTGGGGGTAGAAGGAAGTGTAGGTATAGGCATAGCCAACCCAACCGTTAAACTACAGGTAGCAGGCGGGGGTGCTATTATAGGTACCACAGGCAGTGGCTCTAACAACCGCACCCTTACCGTGCTCGGAGATAATACCACTCAGATAAGTTTTGGTTCTTATCCTTATGATTGGTCTCCTGCTATTCAAATTCAAAATAATGACAATACAAAAATGACCTGGATAAGTGCTGGCGGTTCAGGGGCTTATAGTTCTTCCAATGCGCGCTACCTTACCAATGGCTCCGGCCTTGATTTTTATACGGGCAGCAATGCTTTTGCAGCTACCATTACCAGTAGCGCCACTATGGGTATTGGCGTAAGCACGCCGGCATCTACCCTGCACTCAGCCGGTGCTATTCGCACCGGTATACCTGCCGGCGGGCTTGGCGGAGCCTCGGCAAGCAATGGTGCCCTTGTATTCAACAATGCATCTAACAGCAATACAGTTACCCTGCAAACCAGCGCAACCTCATCCAGCTATACACTTAATCTGCCTACTGGCCAGGGTGGCGCTAACGCGGTGTTGGTTAACGATGGCAGTGGCAATTTAAGCTGGGGCACTCACTACCACCCATGGGAGAACATGGGCACTAACGTGCAACAGGTTTGTGCAGGGGGCAGTGCCGCCACCGATTACGAATGGGGTGTAACGTATAACAACAGCAGCCCAATACTGCGCGTAACCTGCAATGGATGGAATAGCGGCCAGCGGGTTTGTACCTATCCGCCGTACCCTACCGGAGACAGTGAACCCTTTACATGGGGTGGTGCGTGCTGGATATGGGGCACAGCCTCTACCTGGGACGATGCCTGCCCTATAGCAGCACACAGCTATTATGGCCAGGATGCAAACGGACGTTATAATATGACCGGTGGTAATGGCTGCTCTAATTTACCAACCGTTTATCGCAGAAGGCTGTAATCATATTATAAAATATTTGCCATTAGCTATGTTAAAGGAAAATACCAAACCATCTATACTGCAAACCAGGCTTATTGCATGGGCACTGATAGGCGTTAGCGTCCTTATTGTGTTTTTCTTCAGCCTTAACCCCTGGCAAAATACGCTGCAGGCTCAAACGGTTAGCTTAGATAACCCCTGGCAAAATATGGGCACGGATGTTACCCAGATATGCACAGGTGGCAGTGCAGCTACCGATTACGAATGGGGAGTAACCTACAATAACGCCAGCCCTGTGCTACGCGTAACCTGCAATACCTGGAATACGGGCCAGCGGGTTTGCACTTACCCCCCTTATCCTACAGGCGATAGCCAACCCTTTACCTGGGGTGGCTCGTGTTGGTTTTGGGGCACTAACTCAACCTGGGATGATGGATGCAGTGCTTACCATAGCTACTACACAGAAGATGCTACAGGCAGGTATAACATGTCGGGCGGCAATGGCTGTAACTCGTTGCCCACGGTATACAGACGAAGGCTGTAAACCAGCATCTTACGTTTTAGTTTAGTATATAAGTATCGATATATTGACTTTTTATATAGTTTATTGTATTTTACACACGCGTGGTTTATGTGTTAGTTGAGTGTAGGTCTGAAATTTGTAATTCTATAATTTCGAAATACGTGAGAATGAAAAAAATCTACCTGTTGGCATTTACATGCTTATGCGCTGCAAGCGTTTTTCCTCAAAATGTAGGTATAGGCACCAACGACCCTAAAGCAAAACTTGATATTAACGGTAGCCTTGCCTTGAGAGAAGGGCCTGCTATTACACTGGCTAACGGTGGTGCATCAGGCGGTGCTAACGATAATATTGTGCTACCTGATATTACTGCCGGCGTTAAGGCAGGCTTCTACCGCATAGTAGGCCCCACGGCTGCATTTTCGGTATATGGTATTGTACCTGTTGCCGGTGCCGACGGGCAATTGGTTACACTGGTAAACACTACCAGCAATGCCATGACGATTAAGAACAATGCATCCTCTACTGCGGCCAATAGCTTTAAAACTTTAACCGGCAGCGATATGCTAAGTGTAGCAGGCAACTCCAGCATTACCATTCAATACAACAAAACTGAAAGTCGCTGGTATGTAACCGGCTCGCAAAACTATGTAGTAACCACCGGCAGCATTGCCACCGGCGATATTACTACCAGCAACAGTGCCGTAACCTTAACCAATAATAACGGTCGCCTGGTGGGTACATCTACCCTTACTGTAGATGTAAAAAACAATGAGCTAAACCAAAAAGGTTTAGTGCCCGGACCAACCGGCGGCAATGGCAACCAGGTTTGGGGCACCGATAACACCGGCAACCCTGCCTGGCAGAAAGTAAATAACACCATGCTTAACAGCAGCAGTATAACTGTAAACAGCGGCACCGGCGTAAGTGTGAGCGGCAGCCCTGTTGCCCTGGGCGGCACTGTTACAATTACCAATACCGGCGATACAGATGCCAGTAACGACATTACAAACTCAACTACTGCCGGAGGAGACTTAACAGGCACATATCCTAACCCTACGCTTGTAACCAGTGGTGTAAGTGCAGGTTCATATACCAATGCAAACATAACTGTAGATGCTAAAGGCAGAATCACCTCGGCGGCCAACGGCACTGGTGGAACAGTAACGGGCGTAACGGCCAGCAACGGATTAAACAGTAGTGGTGGAGCTACGCCCGACATTAAATTGGGCGGAACTTTAGCCACCAATACTGATATAGCGCTTAATAACAGAAATCTTTCATTCTCTGGTGCAGGTAATGTAAGCGTAGGCACTACCTCTGCACCGGGCACCTTAACTGTAAACGGCAATGCAGTAATAGGCAGTGGCCTTGTATCGCGTGCAGCTATAGGCGCAACTATAAGCAGCAATAGTGCAACTGCATTTGCAGCCAATACAGATATTGGTGACGGCTCACGCCAGTTTTCGATAGTAAACGAAAATGCCACTGCCAATACCATGGCAACATTAAGTATGCGTACCAACGCCAATGGTGGCGCCAACAACCAGATGGTAGATATAAAACTGGTAAACCCAAATAACGGAACATCTAAACTTAATTACACATTTATTTCCGGCGCTACACCTACCGATAGGTTTGCTATGACAAGCGCTGGCTTTATGGGTATTGGCCATGCCATACCTCAACATCAGTTAAGCGTTGGCGATGCCACTAGCGACGCACAAACCGTAACAGTGCGTGGTTACAGCAACTCGCCCGGAAGCTGGAAAGGCGGTGGTGCTTTTGGCTATTCTTCTGCTGCAGTGATAATGGGGCAACTTAGTGGTGTAGCGCAAATTGGCGGGCACAGCGCTACACTAAATGCGTGGGCATCACTGGCAATAAACAGTGGCGGTGGAAACGTGGGTGTATGGACTTCTTCGCCTGCATATGCTTTAGATGTAAACGGAACTACCGGTGTTAACTACCTAACCGTGCGCGCACAGGATGGTGTTAGCGAAGGTGGCGAACTGCAACTACTAGGTGCTGGCAGCAATGCAACATTACAGTTAGACAACTATGTGGGCAATATGCGGGTACACACATTAGGTACCGGCAAATATTTTGATGTGTTAGGCGGCAACGGGATAAGAGCTACCGGTGCACAGTTTACTAACCTGGGCGGAGGGGGCACCCGAATGGTTACTACTGATAATAGCGGCAACCTGGGCGTGCAAACAATACCCGGCGGTGTTTTACCTGCAGGCTCTACCGGTCAAACATTATACAATACCGGCGGGGTTTGGACCGCCACATCTAATTTGTATAACGATGGCAGCACTATTGGCCTTGGAAGTTTTACCAATGCCGATTTAGATGAATGGCCAAAGGTACAATGGTTGCGTGCAGGCACTTATGATGAGGGTTTAATTAAAGGAAATTCGACAAGGGGCGTATGGGGCCGCGAAGGTTTTGGCATACACATGCACTCCAGCAAACACTTTGGTTTTTTCTCTTCCGGTTGGGACCCTCTATTTGACGTGGAGGGAGGGACCGGCAGAACTTACATTAAAGGCAATACCGGCATAGGCACCAATGCCCCCGGCTATAAATTACATGTAGTAGGCGATGCTTATGCCAGCGGTAACGTAAATGCCGGCACACACATGGTTATTCAGTACAGCGACCCATACTTAAGAACCAACGCCGATAACAAGCACATGGTAATTAGCGGTGGTAGCGGATGGACAACTACCGGTGCTACCATGGTACTAAGAGGTGCATCGGCAAGTAACAATGCACATGGTCTGGAGCTTTATACCGGTAATGCAGAAAGGGCCCGTATATTATCTAACGGCAATATGGGTGTTGGAACGGCTTCGCCGGCTAACCGCTTAACCGTAGATGCAGCAGGCATGGGTAACAACATTGCACCTATGGAAATAAGGGGCGCAGGCAACCACTCATGGGGTATTGGCCTTGTGTTGCGCACAACAGGCGGCACCGATGGCGCCGGATTATTATTCCGCAGCCGCGATGTAAAAAACTGGCAGATACGGGGCGAAACCAGCGGCACTGGCTTTCAGATTACCGAAGATGGTGGCGATGCACAGTATGGAAGTAACTTTGGAACACCCCGCATGCATTTTGCAGCCGGCGGCAACGTAGGTATAGGTACCACAGCCCCATCGGGCAAATTGCATGTAGCAGGTAACCATGCAGCAGGTATTATGCAGGATGGCAACGACCGCCCAAGCATTGGTGCTACTGGTATTTATCCGCAAATGGTATTAATGAGTGGTAACAGCGGCAATGGCAGCCACGGCGCTACAATTATGCTGGGTGGTTACGATGCCGGAGCATCGGGCAACCACAAACACTGGGCAATAGGTACCAGCGGCGCCAACTCTACATTTCTGGACATTGGCTACCATAACGGTACCGACCTTAACCCACACGCGGGTATACGCAACTATAGCGGCTCTACTTTTCTTACTATAACCGATGCCGGAAATATGGGTTTAGGTACACTTAGCCCTTCGCAAAAATTAGATGTAGTGGGCAATGTAACCGCCAACATTTACTACGACCGCGATAACACCGCTTACTACGCCAACCCTAATGGCTATTCAAGTTTTAACCAATTAAACGTTTCGCGCGATGGCGCTGGTGAGTGCTGCAGCGGCGGAAACTATACCCTGTCGTTAGCAGAAAGCACTTCGGGCACAGGCAGGTTAGCCACCATTCAGTTCCACAATGGTGGAGCATCTGAAGGTTACCTTCGTTTGGCAAATTCTGGCGCTTATCGTAGGTTTCAACTGGGAGACTACCAGGGCCAGGGCATGGGTATAGAACTTACCGGCCGTATTACCTTTGATGGCACCGGCCCTAATGGTTACCGCGTAGAAATTCCCAATGTTGGAAATGCGACCGGAAGATACCTGGGCAACGATTATTTTGTTTACTCCTCTAACCGCTGGAAACAAGACATTAAAACTATTGACAACCCGTTGGATAAAATACGCGCCCTGCGTGGAGTAGAATATAACCTTACCAAAGAATATGGCGGCACGCACGCATCGGGCTTTATTGCCGAAGAATTAGGCAAAACACTTCCGCACCTGGCCGATTATGAGGCCGATGGGCAGGCGGTTAAAGCAGTATCATACATGGGCGTAATACCTTATGTAGTTGAAGGTGTAAAAGCGCTTGACATTAACCAGAATGCACAAAATGAAAAACTGCTCGAAATGCAAAAAAGGCTGGAGGAGCAGAATGCGATTATAGAATTGATGCGCAAAGAACTGGAGGAGCTGAAAAGCAAATAATTAATATGATATTTCACTAGAGAAGCAGACATGTAAAGGCATGTGCAATCCTATTTACTACACAATAGCTTGTATGTTATAACATACAAGCTATTGTTTTAATGTATTGTCTTATACAACATATAGCTAGATATCAAATACATTTACCCAAACGTTGATCATTGACTTATAGCGCTTTATAAAATCTACAAATAAAAAACAAGTCTTTCTTGGTTATTTGGTACAATTAATGCTAATTTAGCTTTAACACATTAACTTTATTTTTTCACTCAAAACCTTATTGCAGATGAAAAAAACTTTACTCTCTTCTTCGGTCAACTTTCCATTAACTAAAGCACGACAGGTATTTTTTTAGGCGTAGAAGAGCTTTATATCTTCTGAAGAACTGAATCACATTTTATTGACTGTTACAGCCCGCCAAAAGCGGGACAGTAATTGTTTTGCCTGTACCTGAACTTTTCTCAACAAACCCTGAGCTATGGAAAAAAAGTACTCTCTTATTAGTTTACTGCGACTAATGACTTACCAAAAAAAATTACTCATAACACAATTATGTGCGTTTGCTATGTTTGCTTTTACAGCAGTTGGTCAAACCACTATTGGGGCCAGCCCATTCACGGTTAGTTCAAATGGTACTTATGTACTACCTCCAGGTTATACTTCGATGACAATTGAGGTTTGGGGTGGTGGCGGCGGTGGTGGTGGTAGTTCAAGCTCAACCTTTAATGCCAACAACCGTGGTGCAGGTGGCGGTGGTGGTGGTTACAGCATAGCTACTGTAACAGGAGTGGCAGCTAATGATGTGTATACCATTACAATTGGTGCCGGCGGTGCAGGTAGAAGTAATGACAGCGGATTGCCGGGAGGTGCCAGCACAGTAACCAAAGGCGCAACAACGATTGTAACAGCAGGTGGTGGCGGGGGTGGAAACAGAAACTCGGGCACACCGGGGGCCGGGGGGTCGGGACAAAATACCGGTGGCGCAGGACGTACTGTAGCCAGTAGTGGTGGCGGTGGTGGCGGTGGCGGGGCTGGCAATTATTCCCCTTATGGAGGATTAGGAAACGGTGGAACCGGTACAGCAAACTCTACCGGCTCTACCGGTGGTCAGGGAGGTACCGGTGGAGGTACAACGGCAGTAGCGGGCGGTAATGGCGGTAATGGCAATACCGGTTCCGATCATGGTAGTCCGGGAATTGCACCCGCAGGTGGTGGAGGGGGTGGCAGGTCGCATGGTATAGGTGGAGGTGCTAAGTCAGGTGGAACCGGTGGTGCAGGCAGAGTAAGAATTACATACTCATGCATAACACCAACCATTGGAACCTTACCGGCTGCCGCTTGCCAGGGTTCTACTATCACACTTACCGGAACAAACTTTGCGGTGGGGGGAACCACCGTAACATTTACCGGTGCATCGGCGGTAGCAGCTACTGTTACCAGCAGCACTTCGCTGGATGTAGTAATACCTACCAGCGCCACCACCGGTCCTATAACTATAACTACCTGCACCGCCAGCGCGCCCAGCGGCAGTTATACTATAAATGAATTGCCGGGTACACCAGGGGCATTTACCACAACATCGGCTACAGTATGCCAAGGGCAAAGTAATGTAACCTATACAGCCGGCACTTCTACCAACTCGCCTACATCTTACACCTGGAGCTATAGCGGCACAGGTGCCACTTTTAACGGCGGAAACAGCACGCTTACGCCTACTAATACAGTAAGCTTTGCTACAAACGCTACCGCAGGTACTATATCGGTAGTGGGGGTAAATAGTTGTGGCAGCTCGGCCACACCGCGCACACAGGCGGTAACCATGAATCTACTGCCGGGAACACCGGCAGCCTTTGTTACGGCTCCTACCACACTTTGTGCAGGTTCGGCATTGCAATATGTAGCCGGCGTTTCATCCAATGGCACTTCTTACACATGGTCATCATCGGGTTTTGGGGGTACCGCGCCTACTTTTTCAACTAACCCAAGCACCTCTGCATCGGTAACCGCCACTTTTGCCGGCACTACCGGCAGCGGCACCATAATAGTGCATGGCACTAATGCCTGTGGTAACTCACTAAGCAGCAACTCTACAGCTACCATTACTGTAACTCCCAATGTACCTTCTACCCCGGGTGGCTTTACTACTGCCCCATCGCCGGTTTGCCAGGGGGCAACCGGTGTAGATTATATAGCAGGCGCTGCATCTGGCGCCACATCCTATACCTGGACATCTACTATAGGCGGAGGCGGGGCAACATTTACATCTAATACACCATCCCCTTCCAATACTTTTAATTTCAGTACCACAGCCACTAATGGTATAATAAATATATACGGCACCAACGTGTGCGGCAACTCGGCATCTCCTGCATCTACACCTACAATAACAGTAAATCAGTTGCCCACGGTTAATGCCGGGCCTGCTGTAGCAAATTTATGCCAGGGCAATACAACTCTGGCCCTCGGTGGCTCGGTAGGTGGTGGCGCCACGGGCGGCACCTGGTCCGATGGTTTATCGGGCGGCAGTGCAGGCTCATTTACAAATAATAATCCTGCTAACGCGTTGTATACAGCTTCGGCATCGGCGCCCGGCACAGTAACTTTAACCCTAACCACCAGCGGTGGTTTTTGCGGCACAACATC
>DATGWP010000191.1:0-23520 GCA_035299425.1 Chitinophagales bacterium
TTTTATACCGAGATTTGAATTTTGGCTACCCCCTTTGATAGCTATATGGTTCTATTTCAAGGTTTTACATTTTACTTTGGCTACCCCACCCCCTACGTCTTCAGGTTTCTTAAAATAGGTGAAATCTGGTAATGACATTACTGAGAAAGGATGCGAGTACAAATCAATTACCGCTTTCTTTCATTCGGGCAATTGCGAGATTGATATTAATCGTGGTGGCTTTATATTCAAGAAATGATAGCCCTGCAAATATTGCCACCAGGATTAGCGTAGGTAATATACCACTAAAGTCTATACCGGTTACTGCAAGCGCGAGTACTACAAGTGCGAGTAATGAGAGAAATAAAAATCCTAGTAATGAAATGAAACAGTATCGAATTTTGTAGGAGGTAAAATCATCTTTACCAAATACAAGAATGAACTTTGGGAAATAGCGGTCTATAGGCCCTCTTAATCTGGTAAACTGTATCTTCTTATCGGTTTCGTAGCCAAGGAATAATTTACTTACATCGAACGAATGATTAGCTGACGAAAGCAGGTCTAGCGGAGTGTGTCTGCGAAGACTACAGCGCCTCAAAGTTTTCTCAACGATTGCACCATCGCTGTTAGGTATAGTAAGTTTTTTGATGACAATCATAAGATGGCAAAAGTAACTTCCGCATTCAATTGTCAAAACTTCCTCATAATCACCACCCCACCCACTACCATGGCCATGCCTACTACGCGCAACAAGCTAAGCGGCTGAGGAGAGGCTACCAGGATGTTAAAGTGCTCGAGCAAGGCAGAGATAAGCATTTGTCCGGCTACTACCAGCCCGAAGGTTAAGCCCGGTCCAAGTTTTGGGAACGACAGAACGATAACGGTAACATAAAAGGCACCCAGCAAACCGCCTGCCCACGCCGATAGGGGAGCAGCCTTTAAACCCGCCCATGAAACTGTCTGCTTAGTCAGTATTATATACAGTATGAGCGCAACCGCACCTACCACAAAAGAAAACATAGAAGCATGCACCGCGCTGCCTCCGGCTTTTCCAAGTTTGGCGTTTATGCCGGCTTGTATTGGTAAAAATGAGCCGGCGATAAATGCCATCACTATCCAGATTAGTTTGTTGGTATCCATGGCGTGAAAGTAGGAAAGTTCTCTTTTCGCATGGGGAGCCAGAGGCTGACCTGCACTAAAAGACTTCCGATTTTGAAAAACTTCGGAAGTCGCAAATAGCCACCGGCTTTGTCGTATTTGCACTGTCATAGCATGGTTTTGTTTGCGAGATTTGTGTAACAATCAAACGCAAACACAATGAGAAAAATAACCGTGATAAGCATGATTACACTAGATGGTGTAATGCAGGGCCCCGGTGCTCCGAAAGAAGATACAGAAGGAGACTTTAAGTATGGCGGATGGGTAGCGCCGTACTCTGACAAGAGTGACGATAAGGTGATGGGCAAATTGATGAAGCCCAGCGACCTGCTGTTGGGTAGAAAGACATTTGATATTTGGGAAGAGTATTGGCCTAAGCATGCCGAGTTTTGGCCGGGGATAAATAATGTGACGAAATATGTAGTATCGAAGAGCAGGAAGAAGTCGGATTGGGAAAACTCGGTTTTTATTAAAGGCGTGGCGGATATTAAGAAGCTTAAAAGATCGAAGGGTTCGGATATAAAAGTGTGGGGAAGTAGTGAGTTGATTCAAACGTTACTCAAGAACGATTTGGTGGATGACCTATGGCTTATCATTTATCCTCTGACGTTGGGTAAAGGCAAAAAGATATTTACCGATGGGGCTATACCAGCAGCATTTAAATTGGTAGAAACTAAGGTTACACCGAAGGGTGTTATTATGGCTAATTATAAAAGGGCCGGGAAAGTGAAGACGGGTAGGGTGGGGCCGGAGTAGCGAGCGCGTTTTACCAAAGACTTCCGAAGTTCTTACAAATTTGGAAGTCTTGGCTTTGTTCGGGGCTTTAGAAGCCCTGCTTTATCAAAGCAAGACCCCGGGGCCGTAAGATTGCGCAGGGTGGCGATTAAGCCAAAGCTAGTAAAGACCAAAAAATGATTCAAATTAGCATTGTTAAATTTTAGTTTAGACATCTAGATAATAATTCAACAAAAACTATGAGTGAAAATATACTTCAAATAGAAGGGGAAGATTTTGAGATAAAAGCATATCCTGAAATTGATCAGACAAAATTGTCAGATGATGTTATAAACGAAAAGTATAACAAGGGCGAAATTAGGATAGTTACCGAACAAGCGAGGTATCCATTAGATAGCATACCTGTTATGCTTGATAGCGGTAAGTACGACAGGAACCCTGAATACCAACGTAGAAAGAGGTGGGATGATTCTCGCAAATCGAAATTGATTGAATCTATTATTATGAATGTTCCTATTCCTCCAATTTTCTTATATGAGGTGGAGTATAATAGTTATGAAGTGATGGATGGATTGCAACGTCTGACAGCCATCGATGATTTTTACAAGGATAAATTTATCCTATCAGATTTGCAATATTGGAAAGAATTGAATGGAAAGAAATATTCAACTTTACCAGATCAAGTAAAGAAAGGCATTGATAGAAGATATTTGTCATCAATAATTTTATTGCAAGAAACTGCCAAAACGAAAGAAGAGGCAGAATTTTTAAAACAAATTGTATTTGAACGATTGAATAGTGGAGGTGAATTACTGACTGCTCAAGAAACCAGAAACGCTTTATATAATGGAAAATTCAATCAATTCTGCATACGCTTAGCTAAAAATGAATCCTTTAGAAAAATGTGGCATATGCCTTTGGAAAGCGAAGGTGAGCATATTTTGTTGAAGAACATTCCATATTCAAAAATGGAAGATGTTGAACTTGTTTTAAGGTTTTTCGCCTACCGACATTTAGATAAACTAAAAGGGGGAACTGTTGAGAATTTTTTAGATGAGTATTTAAAGCAAGGAAACAATTTTACGCCTAAAACATTGGGGCAGTTGGAATACCTATTCAACGAAACTATTGATTTGTTGTATAGTATTTTTGGAGAATCAGCATTTTATTTGCCCTCTCTAAAACAGAATAACAAAACACCTTCGAAAAATATTTATGATCCAATAATGCAAGCTTTTGCGAAATCTGTATTAAGAAATGAAAAGCAAAAGTTGTTGGACCGTAGCGCGTTAGTTAAACAAAGCCTTTATCAAAATATTGAAGAATTGTTTTCTAAAGATGGTAGAAATAAATATTTGTTTGACGGCAAATACACAAGTAGAAATGAAATCTATCCTCGGATTCAATATTTTGATGCCATAATAGCTAAGTTTTTATAAGTCATTCTATGCTTGAATCTACAAGGCATTATTTCGAAAAGGAACTTAAAAGTATTAGGCAGTATCTAAATCATATTCGCTTCATTAATGGTTTGGCTGAATTTAAATCATCGCCAGAAGATAGGGCTGAAGTTCTTTTACTAACATCTCAGATAGAGGAGCATTTTAAAGATTTTAGAAATTCAAAAAAAATATTTGAATACAAAGCTTTGATCATATCACTATATGGATTGCTTGAGGGATATATAAATTTAGCGGTAAAGGATTACATAAATTACTTATCCAGTGTAGCCCAAGATTATAATTCACTGGGACCGAAATTTATTGAGCAACATTTTGATTTGTCAATAAAGCTGATAACTACAATCACCTCAAAGGACTATGCCAAATTTAGTCATTTAAACAAAAATGATGTATTGAAAAATGTAAATGATTGTATTACAACCCCGGAAAGTTTTTCAATTAATACCGATGCATTTATTCTCTCCGCAGGTAATTTAAAGCATACTAAAATTGCGGAAGTGTTTCTTCCTTTATCAATAAGTATAAACGATGGGTTTAATAAAAGCGAATCGTTTAGGGCATTTGTAGGAAGAGATTTTTCACATACAGATTCGGATGTTACATTTTTTAGGATTAACGATTTAGTGGATAGACGTAATAAAATTGCACACGGCACTGATATTATTGATGATATTTTAGATGTTTCGACCCTAACTCCATATATCGATTTTTTAGAGCAGTATTGTAAAACAATCCATTGGATTTTGTGTGAGGATTTAGTAAAATATGAGTCAGAAAATAAGTATTTTAAAATTGAAAGTGTCTTACAAGTTTGGGGTGGAGCAATTGTAGGTGTTGAGTTAGAAAACTATTGCTTGAGTGTTGGTGAATTTTTAATAATTAAGACACAGGAGGATAGATACTTTAAAAAGAAAATTACCAGTATACAAGTAGATGGGCATTCTTATGATTCTTTGCAAGTTATGGATAAAACAAAAGTTGCAATTAAAGTTGATTCAGGACTAAAGGATAATCAGATATTTTTTTTACTTAATAAACCAATCACTCCTATGTTATTTGTTATTTAAATTTTCTGTCCACGGGGTCTGTGAAACCCAGCTTGA
Organism: Chitinophagales bacterium; assembly: GCA_035299425.1. Classification (GTDB taxonomy): domain Bacteria; phylum Bacteroidota; class Bacteroidia; order Chitinophagales; family LD1; genus Bog-950. Next base: position 4,439 of record DATGWP010000191.1, read on the forward strand.
GCAACGTAATCTCCCAAAGACGTAAGCCGCAGAGCCAGGGTGCACTTTAGACTTCCGGTTTGAAAAAACTTGGGAAGTCGTGTGAGATTCTTTTCAAATTACTGTAACTTTTTGTAACCCGCTCCGTATACTTATATATGAAGCAGCAACGCTTCAAATGTTCATTTCCTTCCTTAAACGCAAAAGTCTCGCCGCAGGCGGACAGGTATACAAACGAAAAAAGACCCGGAGCAACCCGAGCCTTAAACGCGAACAAGCAAAAAGAACGATTATTTTATTGGAGTAACTTTTTCGATAGTTAAAGCATTGGCCGAAGCGCTCATTGCTGAATTGCTTTGTGATGGCAATTGGTTGAAGAAATCTTTGTAAGAGTTACCAAGGATTGTATAGTTACCGGTTGCCATATCAAAGAAGATGTTGTTCATCATGTTGATGTTGTTACCGGTTCCTTTGTTAGCGTAGTAAGTTTTTGCACCGCCGTTGATAGAAAGCTTAACACGGTTGAAGTTCAGTATTTGGTTATCGGTAGAGCCATTGATGCTGATGCCAGATGTAGCAGATACGATTGAGTTGTTGGTTATTTGTCCCAGGTTAGTAATCTCAGCTTCGCAGTTAGTAAGCTTTAGGCCGGTTTCGCCATTAGGTGTGTTTATCACATTCTTGGTTACTATTATCTGGTTAGCGGCATTGTCAAGTGCTATAGCTGTGAAACCAGCAGCAGAAGAAGTAGAGCTTACTACATTGCTTGATACTTCAGGTGCATCTTCGTGGCTTAACATAATACCCGCCTCGTTCTGGTTAAAGAAAAGGTTACCGCTTAATACGGTGTGGCTATCGCGGCCATCGGCGTTCATACCACCTTTGCAGATTCCAATGCTGCCGTTGTTAAGTTCGCAGTCTATAAAAGAGATACCATCTTTAGGGGCCGAGTTGGTGAACATAGCCACTGCAGAGTTAGGGCCGGTTACTCCTGTCTCAACACCATCCATGATAACGTTTTTGAACGCAAGGTGGCTGGCTTTGCCTTCTGCGCGAACGCAGTTGCCGTAAGTTGCCTTCTTGTGGTCGATGGTTATGTTTTCGAACGAAACATACGATGTTCCGTTAAGCATGATAGTAGCGTCAGAGGATTGGTAGCTAACTATCACATCAGTTTTTTCGCCTGATGCTGACTCGAAAACGATGGTGTTAAGAGCAGAAGTTCCTGGTATATTAGAGAGAGTAACTTTTTCGTTGTAAACGCCGCCTTCTATTTTGAACATAACAGGGCTGCTGATACCGCCGCAACGAAGAGCATCGCTGGCTTGCTGAATGGTTGAGAAATCAGCCTTATCGCTTTTGCCGATTGTAAACTCGCCAGACAGTGCCGGGCAGTTGCCTGCAAAAGAGTTGAAAGAGATAGTAACTAAGGTGGCTGCGAAAAGGTTGGTTAGCTTGTTCATGTTTCTCGTTTTATTTTTTTATTAACTGCCTACACAAACAATATAGGTTACATGAAAAGACTTGTCAAGAAAGGTTACACTAAAACGGGTATCTTTCTTACAAAGCTGATTTTGTTGGTGATTATTAAGTATTTAGTATCAGGTATTTAGACTTAAAAATACAAGACGTGAGAGCGTAAATACAGAGTAATCTACAGCATGTATTACAGGGAAATAGAGGCGGATACTATATTATTACTGTTTATTGGTGCATTCGTGGCTACCGTATTGTAGCTATACCCTAAAAAGAAAAATCCCCCAACCTTTATCATCGGAAGGAGGATTTAACCTGCGCTTGAATAAGCGATATAATTACCTTTACGGTGCAGAGAGAAAAAGGTTACCAGTAGAGACGCCATGCTGGCGTCTCTGAGACGTGAACATCAGGTCTCTACATGCTTGTCAATTTTTTGACCCACATGTGCGTTAGCCACAAAATTTGCGCGTTAATTGTGGAAAAATCGCTTCGACATAGCTTGTAAAGGGGGTGTCGAAAAGCTATATTCGTGCGCTTAAAATTAATCTAAACGCAAAAAACGGTAAAACGGCTAAATGTTTAAATGGTAAAACGGATGTAGCTCTTGTTTTTCCACCCTTTAAACTTTTAACCCTTTAGCCCTTTAAACAAGAAATATGGCAGATGAATTGAACCCTCCGGTGCCGCCCAACGATGGCGGTGGAGAAAACCCGGACCTTACGAACACTCCCCGTATTATACCTATTAATATAGAGGAGGAAATGAAGACCGCTTACATCGACTATTCGATGAGCGTAATTGTTAGCCGCGCCATACCCGATGTGCGCGATGGCCTTAAGCCGGTACACCGCCGGGTGCTTTATGCTATGAACGAGCTCGGCCTGGCCCCCAACAAGCCGCACAAAAAGAGTGCAAGAATAGTGGGAGAGGTGCTGGGTAAGTACCACCCGCACGGCGATAGCAGTGTGTACGACGCCATGGTGCGTATGGCACAGGACTGGAGTCTGCGTTATCCGTTGGTTGACGGGCAAGGTAACTTCGGGTCGATAGATGATGACCCTCCGGCAGCTATGCGTTATACCGAAGCGCGTTTTAGAAAAATGGCGGAGGACATGCTTGCCGATATTGAAAAAGATACGGTGGACATGCGCCTTAACTTTGATGACTCGTTAGAAGAGCCATCGGTGTTGCCAAGCAAAATACCTAACCTGTTGGTAAACGGAGCCAGCGGTATTGCCGTAGGTATGGCTACCAACATGCTACCGCACAACTTAACGGAAGTTGCAGATGGTGTGGTAAAATACATTGATAACAAGGATGTTACGATTGAAGAATTGATGACTGTAGTGAAGGCGCCTGACTTCCCTACCGGTGGTACTATCTATGGTTACGACGGCGTGCGCCAGGCATTTATGACCGGCCGCGGACGTGTAGTGCTGCGCGGCAAAGCAGAGATTGAAGTGCAGGACAATGGCCGCGAGTGGATTATTATATCGGAAGTACCTTACCAGGTAGTAAAGAGCGACCTGGTAAGAAAGATAGCCGAACTGGGCGACGAAAAGAAAATTGAAGGGATTAGCGAAGTACGCGATGAGTCGGACCGCAATGGTATACGCGTAGTAATTGAGTTAAGGCGCGATGCTATCAGCAACGTGGTGCTTAACCAGCTTTTTGCCCTTACATCGCTGCAAACATCGTTTGGTGTAAATAACGTGGCCATTGTTAATGGCATTCCTAAAATATTGAACCTTAAGGACTTTATCCGCTATTTTGTTGAGTTTAGGCACGATGTGGTGGTACGCCGCGCACAGTGGGAACTGAAGAAAGCGCTGGAAAGAGCCCATATATTAGAGGGCTTACTAATTGCCCTTGACCACCTGGACGAGGTAATTAAGCTTATCCGTGCATCTAACGATAGCGATATTGCCCGCGAAGGGTTGATGTCTAACTTTGGCTTGAGCGAAATACAGGCAAAAGCCATTCTGGAAATGCGTTTATCGCGCTTAACCGGACTGGAAAGAGAGAAAATACGCCTGGAATATGACGAACTGATGAAAACCATTGCCTGGTTAAACCGCGTTTTGGCCGAAGAACCGCTAAGAATGGAGATAATCAGGAATGAAACGCTGGAAATAAAGGAGAAGTATGGCGATGAGCGCCGTACCAATATTGAGTACGCTGCCGGCGATTTCAATATGGAGGACCTGATAGCCAATGATGAAGTAGTAGTTACCATCAGTCACTTAGGCTATATAAAGAGGACACCATCGGCGGAATACAAGACCCAAAACAGGGGAGGACGTGGCAGCAAAGGCAGCGCCGCCCGCGATGAGGACTTTATTGAGCATATGTTCCTGGCAACCAATCACAACTACATTCTGTTCTTTACCCAATTGGGCAGATGTTTCTGGCTGAAGGTATACGAAATTCCTGAGGGAGAGAAGACCGGCAAGGGCCGTGCTATTCAAAATCTTATCAGCATACCTAAGGAAGATAAGATTATGGCCTACATACCGGTTAACAACCTGACAGACGAGAACTACCTGACAGAGAACTCATTGATTTTCTGCACCAAACGCGGAACTATTAAGAAAACAACCCTGAAAGCTTACAGCAATGTAAGGGCTGGCGGTGTTAACGCTATCGAAATTCGCGAAGGAGATGAGCTGGTACAGGCCAGCCTGACCAACGAGAAGCAGGAAGTGATAATAGCCACCAAAGCTGGTAAGGCTATCCGTTTCCCGATTAACGAAGAAACTGTTAGGGCAGTAGGCCGGAACAGTATGGGAGTGAGGGGCGTAACGCTTGAAGATGACAAGGATGAGGTAATAGGGATGGTGACCATTAACCCGGCAAACCCTACCGAAACCATCATGGTGTTATCTGAAAAGGGATACGGTAAGCGTTCTAATTTGACCGACCCGGAAACCAAAGAAGAGATTTACCGCATTACTAACCGGGGTGGAAAAGGTGTAAAAACCCTGAACATTACTGATAAAACAGGCTCTTTAAGTAGCATACTTAATGTTACTGATAATGACCATGTTATGATTATTAATAAATCAGGTATTGCCATCCGTTTGGCAGTAGACCAATTACGTGTAATGGGTCGTGCGGCACAAGGGGTAAGGGTAATAAAGCTGAATGAAAAAGACCAGATAGCTGCTGTAGCCAAAATTGAAAATGGCAAGCTAAGCTACAACCCGGAGGAGGATGGAGAGCTGGGTAAAACTGACGATACAGCACCTGAGAACACCGAGAACTAAATAAGTAACCGGGTAAATATTATGGATTAATGCCGGCAACGGCATCCTGATATTTGCCCGGTTTTTTGATATGCCTTAGTCAAAAAACGCTAAAGCATTTGATAATTTAGGAATTGGTATAGTTTTGTGTAACACTTGAAGCATTAACAAATAGAGAGCTCAAATTTTTAAAATTAACCCTTAAAAAATGAAAAAAATAACCTTTATGGCGTTTTTGGCGGTGATTGGAACCCAATTATTCGCCCAGGACGGAAACAACATTTGCGTTTGGAATAGCATGAACACATATCAGAACGGCGGGGGCCCATCGGACCTTGAAGCTGGTATTAAGTGCTCTGACCTGGCTGCTGCGCATGAAACTACAGCACCAAAATCGAAGACCTGGTTTTACCGCGGACAGATATATACGCTTGTTTTTCAGGACAAAACAATGAAAGTAAGTAATGGAACAGCCGCATTTGAGGCTATCAAGGCTTTCAAAAAGCTGTATGAACTGAATGACCCTAAGTTTAAAGACTGGGACGAGGTATATAAATATTTGTTACCGCTGGCTACCCAAACCTTTAACGAAGGGGTAGATAAGTTTCAGGCTAAGGATTATGCGGCAGCTTCGCAGTATTTTTACGCTATAAAGGATATAAATGCTATCATAACCGGCAAGGGCAAAACCCCGAATATTGAGTTGGCCGTGGCTTTGAAGAACGCAGCGATTGCTGCCGAGAACTCGGGAAATGTAGAAAGCTCAATAGCTATATATAAAGACTGGTTGGCTGTAGCGCCAGAAGCAATTGCTTACCGCAGCTATGGTGCAGCCCTTAAAAAGTCGGGTAAAAAGGAAGAAGCGCAGAAAGTAATAGACGAGGGTATTGCTAAATTCCCTAAAGATGCGAACCTGTTGGTTGAAAAAATCAATGTTTATTTAGAGAACGCCCAATACCAGGAAGCGCTTACTTATGTAAACAACCTTTTGGATGTAGAGCCTAATAACGATGGGGCTTTATTCATCAAAGGTCTGGCTTACGAAAAGATTGGCAACGAAGATTCGGTAGTTTACTATTACACCAAATCGGGCGAAGCTAACCCTAAGAGCATTAAACCATGGAATAACCTGGGCGCACTTTACGTAAACAAGGCCAATGCGATGCTGGAGCAAATGAACAAGTTAGGCAACAGCTCAGCCGATATGAAACAGTACGAAGAACTGAAAAAGAAACGCCGCGCGCTTTATTTACAGGCAAAACCATATTTGGAAAAAGCGAAGGAGATAGATCCGAACGATACACAGATAACAAGAACACTAAAGCAGGTAGAACTGTATACAGCGGAATAAAAGAAGGAATGGCTCAGAAATGAGCCTTTTCTTTTCCTACACTACTATACATAATATTAATTATGGTGATATTGTAAAAGGAAATATAGCCATTGCTTTGGTAATCTGCTTACCAGATTCAGGTAATTAAATTACCGGCTGTTTAGGCTCGGTATCCACTTTTAAGCCCCACGTTGTATCCATATATTTTTACAATAAATTGATAAATAATTATTTATAAAACCCTCGGTATCCACTTTTAAAATTTGGGCAAAAATGGATACCATAAATCGAAAAGGGCAGGAGGCGATATAAAATTTCTGCCACCCCTGCTACGTTTATATCTAATGAAACTACAACTAACCCTAATAGCTCTTTTTTTAGGTCAGCTCCTCTCCCATGCTTTTGGCACCATACACGTATTTGTGCCGCTTTGCGACAATGTGAACCAAGGCATTGTAAAGGTACCCGCCAAAATTGGCAACGGCCAGGACCCGGCAAACAACCTGTACTGGGGCTGCGGTTACGGGGTTAAATCCTTCTTTAGTAAATCAACCGATTGGCAGGTGGTTAAGAAATGGACGAAACCTGCACCGCATATACTGGAGCGGATTCTGTTTAGACACAAGGCCACGGGAACGGTTCTGTTGGCCGATGCTTACGATGGAGCTAATATAAAAGAGTGCACCATCGATTTTCTAAACGCCAGCGCCGGAGATTTCATTTGCGATATCAAAACCGATTCGGGTGTAGTTCTAAAATTCGGCGGCTCGGCCAGCCTGCTGGCATACACCGGCCACGACGGTCTGATGGATTTCAGCCTTGATAAACTACCCATGGCTCAGAGCAAAAGCAAGCGCGAGGTAATTATACTGGCCTGTTATAGTCGCTCATATTTCAGTCCGGCTATACGCAGTGCCGGCGCTATACCGCTGGTTTGGAGCACACACCTGATGAGCCCTGAAGCGTATACTTTAAAAGCCGCCATTGATGGCTGGCTTAAAAAGGAAACCCCTGAGCAAATCCGCACCCGTGCCGCACAGGCGTATCACCAATATCAAAAGTGCGGGGAGAAGGCTGCGAGGAATTTACTGGTGACGGGGTTTTGATAAAGTCACACCTACCAATTCTTCGGCCCCAGCCAAAAATCCAAGCGGTAGTAAAATAGCGGTAGGAAGCCTAACTGGTAAACCTCCCGGGCGGGTTCCTGAGGGCTTACATATTGTATGCGCAATATGTTTTTATACATGGCTACGTTTACCAGGTCTATACCCACCTCGTGTGTATAGCGCTTGGTATTGCAGCGGTAGTTTAGCTTAATATCAAAACGGAAATAGGGTTTAAACTGTTTGGTGTTGCGCTCCGCATCTATCACTACCGGGTCGGTTTGTTGCTGCGATAACAGGGTGTCGTATGGGGTGTAACGCTGTCCCCCGCCGAAGGTTATTTTGCCGCCCACGCCTATAGTGTTCAGGCGCTTTTTGCCCCACTTGAATTCCTTGGTACCCAGGGCATTCAAAATGTAATTGCCGTTAAAATCGCTGTTGTAATACTTGCCGTTGCTGCCCTGCAGGCGCGAATCGTAGAGCGACGCGCTGAACATAAAGAACCAGTTATGGGTAAAGAATTTTTCGAGGGTGAACTCCACGCCCATATTGCGGCCAAGGCCTTTGCTTTGCAACTTGCCGGGGAAGAACCTGTCGAACCCGCTGCCTTCGTTCAGCATGTTATACGACGATGCAAAGGTATCTACCGGTAAGCCCCACAGTTGCTGAAAATAGGCTTCAGCCTTAATACGGATATCCTGTTTAAAGAATACATCGTAGCCGGCCACTATGTGCAAACTGCGCATAAAATCAAGGTTCTTGTTGTATTGTTTGCCGTTGGCATCCTGTATAAAATACTGGTAAACGGGTAACAGCTGCGAATGCAGTCCGGTACCAAAGGCCAGACTCTGGTTAGGCTTAAACTGGTACTTAACCGAGAAGCGCGGCTCTACACTCCAGGAGTGATTGAGCGTAAAATACTGGGCATGCAAACCTACCACAGTGCTTACCTTTTCATTAACCGCATATTTCCATTGGGCGTATGGTTGAAACAAAAGGTGAAATCCATCGCGGTTATCCAGGCGCTTCTGCCAGGTATAATTAGCCAGTCCCTTTTCAAATTGCGGCTCCAGCAGGTTGCTATCTACAAAGACCGGCTGCAACCCCTCGGTAACCAAACCATAGCGCACCGAGCTGCGCGAACTCACTTTATTGTTGCGGACAAAAGAGGCAGTGTATCGCGTGTTAACAAAGAAGTATTCCAGCTTGCGGTACATACTATCTAATACAAAGTTGCCGGTCAGGCTATCTACATGGCGTATCACCCGGTCGAAATGATTTTTGTTGTACTGTGTAGAAACCGCAAACGACACCTTGGAATATTCGTGGTCATTTACCTGGTGGGTGTAAGTTAGACCTAATACTCCAAGCCCCGCCCGAAAGTACTCGTCCTGGTCTTTGCTGGCATATATATCGCGTTTCTCAGGTTTCTGGCGGGTGCTGGTTATAAAGTTAATCTGCGAGTAACCACCAATGGCAAACAGCGAAAGGTTGTCGCCGTTCTTTAAGGGGAAGTTCATTTTAAACTGCAGGTCTTCGTATTTCGGGATGGCCTCGGTGCCTATATCTATGCCTAGTTTTACAAGGCCTTCCAGCGTGGCATAGCGGGCATTGAATATATAGCTGCTCTTGCTCTTCTTACTAAACGGGCCTTCGCCAAAAATCTCGGCACCCATGATACCCAGCTGAGCAGTGTACTCATGACGTTGGTTGTTTCCGTTCTTCATCCGTATATCGAACACGCCGGAGATGGCATTACCAAACTCGCCGGGGAAAGCACCTGTAAGAAAATCGGAATTGCTCAACATACGATTGTTGAGAATAGCCACACTACCACCGGTAGCGCCCGCTACTGCAAAGTGGCTGGGGTTGGGAATGACTATGTTATCTACCCGGTAGAGCAAACCGAAGGGTGAGTTACCGCGAATAACAAGGTCGTTACGGCTATCATCGGTGCCGCTTACGCCCGCAAAGTTGCTGGCCATGCGGGCCGGGTCGCCACGGCTACCGGCATAACGGTCGGTTTCTTCTACTGAAAAGGCACGGGCGCTAAGTACGGCCATCTCGTTAATGGTTTCGCCGCGTTTTACGCCGCTTATCACCACATCTTTCATCGTTTCAACCGAGCTTTCTACCTCCACAGTTAGCACCGATTCTTTACCCGAACTAAGCAACAAGTTGGAGATGTATACTTTCTTATAACCCACGAATGACACTACCACATCTACACGGCCCACCGGTATGTTTGCGATGCGGAATTCGCCTTGCATATCGGTAGCGGTGCCGCCAAGTATGGTAGAGTCTTTTTTTACAGCAACGGTTACACCTTCTAAAGGGCGGAGGGTTTCTTTATCTACTACTGTACCGCGTATGGTTTGGGTAATAGATTGAGAGAATAGTAAATGGTGAATGGTAAATAGTAATGTAGATAATAGGGAAAGCTTTTTCATAGGCTACATGAATTTCATTTGCCAATTGCGGACTGAAGGCTGAAGAAGGTTTTACTCAATCACCTTAACCCCATCTACAAAGTATTTGGTTTCGCCATCCCAAAACAGGTTCTTTACAACCTCTTTGTAATGCAGCGATACCTTTTTTCCCTCAAGTATCATCAGGGTGTCGGCAACTGCACTATTTCGAACTGAGAAATCCCATATTTGATTGGCCTGGGCTGTATTGGGTATGTTGCCCATACCGCCAATGTTCAGTTCGCCTTCGTACGTTTTAAATATGTAGCCTTTTTTAGAGAACTTAATAAGCACACCGGCTCGATTGCCCTCGCTGTATGTAAAGTTGAAGATGAAGTAAAGTACGGCAAGTACTACCACCGTCACTAATAATAATATTCCAAGTATCTTCTTAACGGGTGATTTTCTTACAGTTACGTCGGCCATAGGGTTGGTTTTATGTAAGTCTAAAATAGGATTAATAATCAAAACTTAAGGTAATAGTCTTTGGTAACTTCTTTATACTGAGCTGTGAATTCGCCGGATGGCTGTTGAATAGTGATAGTTTCTTTTTCATTAGCGCTCCTCTCCCACTGTAGTTGCATCAAAGCGAGATATGGATTTTTGCCTTGCACGGCCGTCACCTCTGCCATGGCGGTGACATACAACCCTGCAGCATTTGCCAATGGCTCTAACACCTCTACATTGAAAACAGGGATAACCAGAAATGCCCTGCCGGCGGTGCTTAGCAGCCGCTTAATGCCTTCTATTAAATCGGCATAGGTTAGGGCGGTGCTGTGTTTGGCTAAATCCTTTTGTGCGTTGCCGGTTTTGAAGTCATCTACGAAGTAGGGAGGGTTAGAGATTACAACGTCGTATGCATGCGCAGGCATATAGTCTTGCAGTGGCGTATGTATAGCGGCTAACCGGTCGGCCCATGGGCTATTCTCAAGGTTCTCTTTTGCCTGCTGATAAGCGCTGCCATCTATATCTATAGCATCAATGTGAGCAGTGCTGAAGTTTTGAGCCATCATGAGCGCAATAACTCCTGTGCCGGTGCCTATATCCAAAAAGCGCGTTGGCGTTGGACCTGCAAGCCTTGTTACAGCCCATGCCCCTAACAGCACACCATCGGTATTTACCTTCATGGCGCATTTATCCTGGGCAACGGTAAACTGTTTGAAACGGAACATACAGCATAAATAAAAAAAGATGCCTTTAGTTGTCACGTTTCTGCTTGCCCGTTTGTATTATATACACAAAGCGCCATTACTTAGTGCTCAAAAACCGAAATGATGAAAAGCGAAAATACAGGCAGGTGGCTTTTTCCATACGCCTATAACATACTGGGGACTGTAGATGATGCCAAAGACGTGATACAATCTGTATTGCTGACTATGCTGGGCAAGGGAATAGAAAATTTTGACAAGACAGATAACCCGCACAAAAACTACCTGATAAAGTCGGTTATTAACGGTGCGGTTAATCTAAAAGAGAAACAGCAAAGAATTGTAAGCGATGACAATATTTGGTTGCCCGAGCCAGTAGCCACAGGCGACCTACCCGGTGATGAGCTGGAAATGCAGGAGGTACTCTCCTACTCTCTGCTGGTGCTAATGGAAAAACTGAATGCCAAAGAAAGGGCCGTATTTATACTAAGCGAAAGCTTTGACTACCCGCACAACGAGATTGCAGAGGTGCTGGGCATTACCGAAGAAAACTCGCGTAAGCTGCTTAGCCGGGCCAGGCAGGCACTATTTAAGCCAGCCGAAGCCAAACACACCCCACCCAGCCAGCGCGACCGCGAAGTATTGCAGCAACTGGTACAGGCTATACGAGAGCGCGATACCGCTAAACTGCATACGCTGGTAACAAGCGATATACAATACTACGGCGATGGCGGTGGCAAAATACCGATTGCAGCTTCTTACATGGCGGGTGCTGAAAATGTGATTGCGTTACAGATATTGGCCTATCATAAATTTTTGACTAAGGCACGGCTTGAGTATGTAACCATCAATCACCAGCCGGCTATGGTCAGCTACATTGGAAAATACCTCACCGGTTGCCAAATTTTTGACCTGCATCCCATAACCGGTCAGGTAATGCAGATAAGCGTGATGCTTGACCCACTAAAACTTAAATCATTAAATAAATCGATTAACAAAACAGAATAAACATGGAAACGTACTTACAGCCTATAGAGAACCCCGCCAACCCGATGATGAAACTAGCCTATTACTTTATACGCAAACGATTTGGCAAAGTGCTTACACCTATCAAAGTGTATGCTGCGCGGTTGCCGCTGGCTTTTGGCTTGTTTCAGGGTAAGATATCTGAACTGGATAAGAAGTTAACGCTGAGCATTGAACTGGTATTTCTCATACGGCAGCATGTGGCACAAATAAACATTTGCGAGTTCTGTATAGATATAGCCCGGAGCGAAGCAATTAAAGCATCGCTGGATACCAGCAAGTTTGATGCATTGGTAAATTATAAAAACAGTCCAAAGTTTTCGCAAGCTGAAAAAGCCGCACTAGACTACGCCACCGAGTTGACCAATAAAAAGATGAGCCAGCAAACGTTTGATAACCTCGCGCAATACTTTAACGAGCGGGAGATTTGTGAGATAGTTTACCTGGTAGCCAGCGAGCATGTTTATAACATAACTAACATAGGGTTAAATATACATAGCGATATGCTGTGCGATATTAGTAAGCGGAATTAAAAACATCCGAAGTTGAAAAACTTCGGATATTAATACAACCGCCCTTTCCGATTGCTCAAAAAGGGCGGTTGTATAATTTATAAAGTTAGCCTATTTATTGTTGGTTGCGCCATAATAACCCGGCGCTTTTGCCGGATCATTTGGAACGTGCTTGCCCGATAACTCAGGATGTTCGTATTTTTCTGGTAAGGCCGTTTTCTTTAAGTTGGTGGCAGCAATTCCTATTGCCTCCTCACCCGCTTTACGCTCCAGTTCCTTTTGCTTTTCAGGCTGCTCTGCCCAGTACTGTTGTACCATCTTCTTTTCGCTTTCCGGTACACGGATACGGTTCATAACTTCCGGTGCAATTGCTTCTTTCTTTTCTGCTAGAGTGTTCTTTACCTTTGCCATAGCTATATAATCGATAGAAACATTGGGAGATGAAGAAACTACTTTAAACCCATTAGCTGTTTTATCCAATATAGACAAGGTGGCACCCGGTGTGTTTGACGTTACGGTAATAACCGGAATAACACCACCCAACTTGCCGGCAAATTCATTGTCGAACGATATAACCATTTCTGACCCGGTCATTTGTTTGGTACCAAAATCCTGCACTGTCATAGTAGCATCGTTCAGCCCAATGCTTTGCTTAATTTGCTTAATTTCTTCACGGTTATGTTTACCTGCGGCTACCCCCAGGGTGGCCACGGCATATACATCTACACCGGTATAGCTTTGCGACTGGATATAATCCGGTGCTTCATCCAATATTAAACCCATGTGAACTCCGCTGCGGAATTTTGTAGCATTGCTTTCATTCCATTCATCAGTTTCTACTTTGTAACGGTACATGTAAGGATTCATTTTATCCAAATCCTGCATTACAAGGTCACCTATACTGCCATCTACTTTAGTTATATCCTTTTTCAACTCGCGCTGCGAAGCATTATTAAAAGAATAAGCCCACATTTGGTACCAGGCTTGTCCGCTAACCCCAACTACACCCCATGCGTTAGAACCTGTCAATACCCGCTTATCACTAAGTGCAGCTGTTCCCAGGGCATCACTCATATTGAACTGAGCCACGTTGGTTGCGTTATTTGAGCGGAACTGTACGCCAAGACTGCCTCTAAACTGTATCCACGCATCGTTATAGTCAAAAAATCCACCATCATCAGATACCATTATACCTCCACCGTTGGTATTAGCATTGTTGGCATAAATAGCTGCGGCAGCACCAAAAGCAGTACTCACCGTGCCCTGTGCCACTAAGCCCCCGGTAGCCAGTATAGTTTTATCGTTGTATGTTCTCAAATAGGAAGCATCGGTCATCCACCAGCCGCCACCATAACTCTGGCTATACCAACCGCTTTGTCCGTTTGAGCGCCACCAGTTACCGGTAAAGGCCTGCCCATCGGCATATACATAGAATACATCGGAGCCAGCACCGTTACCAATCCTGAATGTTTGGGTGGCACCCGAAGTTCCCTGGTCCCAGTTCAATATTACACCGTAACCATTACCCGCATTAATATGAAAATTAGGGGTTAAGCGAATTGCACTGTTAGAAGGACAGTTGCCCTGGATACATGGAAATACACCGCTTGCTGTAATATCGCGCGCGATGAAATTTTCGTAACCGGTACCGGGGTTATCCCTGATGGCAATACGCCCTGAACTTTCTATAGCAATGTTTGAAGCTACCACACCACCCCAGTGAAAACCTAAATGCGGAGGAGTAGCCGCGCCGGTATTGGTAAAGTTTGATTCCCTTAGCTCTAAACTTGCAGCGCCATATCCTGTAGAAGTACTGGATGATGCAATTTGCCAATCGCCAATACCATTGTTAGGAATAAAACCCAAAGCAGATATATCGCCGGCCTGAATGGCCGATGATACAAAGTTGGTTCCGTTGCCGCGCAGATACTGACCTGCGGGAGCTCCACCGCCTACACGGAAACCCACGCTGCTATTGATGTAGCCACTAAAATTCGTATTGCCGCCATTATCAATAGAGCCAATGCCACTGGTGGCGCCATTACCAAAATTGATACCGCCCGTCCCCTTATACCAGTTTATATAGGTGCCGAAACCACCGCTTGCCGGATCAATATGCATATTGCCGTTAGTAGTAGCTATGCTGGCATTGTTATCAGCAGAACCACCGTTGCCACCTATCCTTAATGTAGCAGCCCAACCCGAGTTAGGCCCAAAAGTAGCGTACCTATCGCCTTGCAGGCTTAAAGCAGAGCCCGGTGTAGTAGTACCTATACCCACATTTCCTAAATGATCTATCGTCATGCGTGTTTTACTGCCGGTTACATAAGCATCGGTAGTTCCAAAATACATTTTAGTGCCGTATGAGCCAGAGCTTTGTACGTATATACCTGCTTGTGGTTGTGTAGCGCTATTGGTTGAACCAAAAGTGATACCGGTGGCGTAGTCACTACTTAAGTTGGTTGGTGCCAGGTGATAGTTGTAGGTAGCTAAACCTGGTGTAGTGGTATTAATTGTGCCTGAATAATTGGAAGTAATACTGCTGGCTGCAAACCGCTCGTAACTGGTGCCGGGGTTATCAAAAGTTCTTATAATACCTGCTGCATCCATTCCAATTTGTGAAGCTACCACGCCAGGCCAGTGAAAGCCGACGCGAGGTGTGGCGGTTGTTCTTATTTCGATTGGTGCTGTAGTATAAGACGTACCTGCGCCGCCTGTAATGTCTACCTGCCCGGTTGTAGTTACAGTAGTGCCATCATCTGTAATGCTGCTATTTCCTCCAGTGGTTGCGGAGGTGAATTTTACTACAGTGTTAGTAGTGCCATTGATATTTGCCGAACCTGCAGGGCCGGTAGCTCCCTGGCTGCCGGTTGGGCCTTGCGACCCAGTTGCGCCTACTGCGCCGTTGGCACCGGTAGGGCCTGCAGGGCCGACTGAGCCTTGCGGGCCGGTGGCACCCACACCACCATTAGCTCCGGTTGGCCCTTGTGCACCTGTAGGTCCTGCTGCGCCGGTGTTTCCAATTGTACCTTGAGGGCCGGTAACTCCCTGGGCACCTTGCGGCCCTGTAACGCCTTGTATGCCTTGTCCACCAGTTGCGCCTACGTTACCCTGCGGACCTGTAGGTCCTGCGGCACCGGTATTCCCAATAGTTCCCTGAGGACCTGTAACTCCCTGGGGACCCTGCGGGCCGGTTGGCCCCTGAGCACCCGTAGCACCATTATTGCCTTGCGGCCCTGTAGGGCCTGCCGGACCGGCTGCAGTATTTGGCTCCCATTTGCCACTTACGCTATTATACACCAGCGCCTGGCCGTTGGCCGGCGTAGTGGTAGAAACATCTATACCGCGTATTCTGGCAACGGTTGGGTTAGGATATGTACCGGTTAAATCGCCACCAGCTTTGGTATTACTAACCGCACGCCAGCCACTGTTTATATAATTAAAACTTGCCACGCCGTTTGTAGCTACAATTATTTGTCCTGCAAAAATAGCGTCGTTTAAAGCATCAGTATTGTATATAGTAAGATACTGCCCCTCTTTAGGCGAGGTGGCCGTAACAGAAATTGCTGTGTTAGAAGCATCATCTAAAATGCGAAATATGGATACATTATCGGCAATGGTTACCGCACCACCTACCGGCGTACCTGAGGCAGGCGTTACAGAAATGGCACCCTGCACCTGTAATTTGGTTTGAGGACTATTGGTACCTATACCTACGTTTTGTGAAAATGCGCTAGAACCCCAAAGGCTAAGACATGCAAGCAGAAGGAAAGATTTATTCATTTTGAGATTTTGGGAATAAGGGCAATTTTTGAGCCACCCTAAGTTAATTAAAGGTATTTGCAGTCCGTTTACCGCTTTAACATTGTTATATGAAAATTTGGTAAGTGCTGAATCGCAGCTAGGTATACCACAGTGTCTATATTTAGTTACACATCATCTGGAATAACATACAAGGATATGGTTGTATATGTAGTATAAATAGCAAAAGCTATAATTATAAACGCCCTTCCTGTTTCCAGAAAGGGCGTTTTATTAAAACCTCGTCTATTTATTAATGAAACTGCTCAGTCTCAGTAGAACCTGCAAGAGCGGTTGTAGAGCTCATACCTTGTTGAACTACGTTCTGCACTGCATCGAAGTAACCGGTACCAACAAATGATTGGTGCTTGATTGCCTTGAATCCGTCTTTTTCCATAGCAAACTCGCGCTGTTGCATTTGGCTAAAGCCAGCCATACCGCGCTCAACATAGTTTTTGCTAAGCTCGAACATAGAAGAGTTAAGTGCGTGGAAACCAGCCAGAGTAATGAACTGGAATTTGTAACCCATCTCGGCTATATCTTCACGGAAAGTAAGCATGGCTTTCTCATCCATAAATTTAGCCCAGTTGAACGAAGGCGAACAGTTGTAAGCCAACATTTTACCAGGGTATTTAGCGTGGATGCCCTGTGCAAACTCGCGGGCAAGTCCTAAATCAGGGTTGCCGGTTTCCATCCATATAAGGTCAGCGTATTCAGCGTAGCTCAAACCGCGGTCGATACCTTGCTCTAAGCCATTCTTTACATAGTAGTATCCTTCTGGTGCACGCTTGCCGGTGATAAACTTGTGGTCGCGCGGGTCGATATCAGAAGTAATAAGGTTTGCAGCTTCAGCATCGGTACGGGCAATTACCAAAGTAGGTACGTTGCACACATCGGCAGCTAAACGGGCAGCAACAAGCTTGTTGATAGCCTCTTGTGTAGGCACCAGTACTTTACCACCTAAGTGGCCGCATTTTTTAGCCGAAGCCAATTGGTCTTCCCAGTGAACACCGGCAGCACCTGCTTCAATCATTCCTTTCATTAGTTCAAAGGCGTTCAGGTTACCACCAAAGCCTGCTTCTGCATCGGCTACAATAGGCACCATCCAGTCGCGTTGCGGCTCACCTTCCAGGTATTCAATCTGGTCGCGGCGCATAAGCGAGTTGTTGATACGCTTAACTACAGCCGGAACTGAGTTTGCCGGATAAAGAGATTGGTCAGGATACATTTCGCTGCCTAAGTTAGCATCGGCAGCTACCTGCCAGCCGCTAAGGTAAATGGCTTTCATACCTGCAGCAACTTCCTGTACCGCCTGGTTACCGGTTAAGGCGCCAAGACCTGATACCCAGTTATCGGTATGTAAACGTTTCCAAAGTTTCTCAGCACCGTTGCGGGCAAGCGAATACTCTACTTGTACCGAACCGCTGATGTTAATTACCTCTTCAGCTGTATAAGGTCTTGTAACTCCTTTCCATCTTGCGCTGCTTTCCCATTCTTTTTTGAGGGCCGCTGCTCTTTCTTGTTTTGTAGCCATTTTTAGTGGATTGATTATTAATTATTGGTTATTGATTAATGAAATTCATTTTTGTGTTACTACTAGTCAATTTCTTCGTAGGCTGCAAGAGTCAAAAACTCCTTGTAATCTCCTTGCTGCACCAACTCATCAAATATTTCTATTGCACGTTTCATAGTCGGTGTATTATAAGCCGCTTCACCTACATAAGCTTTTATAGTTTCAAGTTCGCTTGGCAATAACTCTTTGAATAACTCATAAGTTACCACACGACCGTCATCCAGCTTGCTGCCATTCTTTATCCACTGCCAAACCTGGGTTCTTGAAATTTCTGCGGTTGCAGCATCTTCCATCAGGTTGTGGATGGCCGCCGCACCTACTCCGCGCAACCAGCTTTCTATATATAGTATACCTACGTTTATGTTCATGCGTAGGCCGGCTTCGGTTATAGTGCCTTCCGGTGGGGTCAACAAATCCTGTTGGGTATAAACTTCGCCTTCGCGTGTTACAGCATAATTGTTTGGCGTAGTCATGTGCTCGTTGAATATGTCCATAGCTACACTTACCAGACCGGGGTGCGCCACCCAGGTACCATCGTGGCCATTGGTAGCCTCGCGTACTTTATCCTGTTTTACTTTATCTATAGCGGCGTTGTTAGCTGCTTCGTTGTTCTTAATTGGAATAAAGGCACTCATACCGCCCATAGCGTGAACCTTACGCTTGTGGCAGGTTTGTATAACCAGTTTGCTATAGCTAGCCATAAACGGCACAGCCATAGTAACCTGTCCGCGGTCGGGCAATACGTAACCCTGCAGGTTGCGCAGCTTCTTTATGTAACTAAAGATATAATCCCAACGGCCGCAGTTAAGCCCGGCCATGTGCTGGCGCAGCTCATATATAATTTCGTGCAATTCGAAGGTAGCGGTGATAGTCTCTATAAGCACTGTAGCCTTAATAGTGCCTTGCGGAATACCCAGTTCATCCTGTGCCATTACAAACACATCATTCCACAAACGGGCCTCCAGGTGACTCTCCATTTTAGGAAGATAAAAGTATGGACCTGAATCATTTGCAAGTAGTTGCTTAGCGTTGTGAAAGAAGTATAAGCCGAAGTCAAAAATAGAACCGCTCATTACTTCGCCGTCTACTATCACATGCTTCTCTGGCAGGTGCCAGCCGCGTGGACGAACCAACAACACAGCCGTTTTTTCGTTCAGTTTGTATTCTTTGCCCGCCTCGTTTTTAAACGAAATGGTTTTGCGGATGGCATCGCGCAGGTTAATTTGGCCATCTATATTATTAGCCCAGAAAGGTGAATTTGAATCTTCGAAATCGGCCATGAACATCTTCGCGCCGCTGTTTAGGGCGTTTATGATCATTTTGCGGTCCACCGGTCCGGTTATCTGTGAAGATTGTTTCTCGAGGGCAAGTAACCGTATTTGAGGACCCCTTACGATATTGATGCAACTACACTT
>DATGWP010000192.1:0-13609 GCA_035299425.1 Chitinophagales bacterium
AACGCACAACGCCATGGCCCTGGTAAAGAAAAAAGCGGCGTTAATGATTAAGGACGATGAGGCGCGTGTAAACCTGATAGGTGCAGCCTTTGATCTTTTAAATAACGAACCTTTGCAAAAGGAACTCAGTATCAATATTAAGCAGATGGCTATTCCTAATGCGGCTGATAGAATTGTTGAAGAAGTAATGAAAGCTACCGGAATTCAGGTATAGAAATCCGGGTTAAACTATTTTACGTAAATCTTAAAGCATGTCAGCTTTTTTGCATAGCTTTAACTTTACAAATGAGAATAGATTTTATTTCTAAATTATTTTGGAAGAAACCTAGCGAGGCCGAAATACTAAACACCGGTTTAGTGTTTGCTATGGAGTTTGGCGAAAACTGGCTGAAGCCTATTCAGCAACGATTATTTAAAAAGTATAATTATTTAACTAAAGAACAGCTGGACAATTACAACTCTATTTGTAAAGCTGCATTGAACGATGGGGTGAGGTTTATGGAAACCACGCTCGAAAAAATCAGCGACCAAAAGCAAACAATTCAGGAGCAGGAACTTAAAGATCAGCTTCGCGTATTTATGTTGGCCAAGTACCCCTGGATAGACCGTAATGCGCTTGCCCACTTATTTAACCAAGGGTGTTATTACAATTGGAAAGAAGGCCTTAGCGGGGCAATAAGCTAACCCGGGCAACAGTAATTACATCTTACTGCTTAATTGTGCTAAAATTTTTGAAAGTTTGCGCACATGAAAAATCTGAAAGACCTTAAAAAAATCTATTTTATTGGTATTGGTGGTATTGGCATGAGTGCACTGGCGCGTTACTTTCAATCGTTGGGTGCAGATGTTAGTGGTTACGATAAAACCCCAACAGCCTTGACCGCGGAACTCGAGCAGGAAGGCATCAAAGTGGTTTTTGAAGACGATTTGAACCTTTATCCAAAAGATATTGACCTCGTGGTTTACACACCGGCTATACCTAAAGACCATAAGGGGTTTAATTTTTATAAGGACAGCAACTTCAACCTAAAAAAACGTAGCGAAGTTTTGGGTATAATATCTGCCGACCGCTTTACTATAGCTGTGGCCGGCTCACATGGCAAAACTACTGTTAGCTCTATGATTGCCCATTTGCTTGTAGAAGCGGGCTTACCTGTTACCGCTTTTTTGGGCGGTATCTGCAATAATTTCAATTCTAATTATGTGCAAAGCAATGGTACTGGTGGTGCCAAACAACAAGAGGTAGTTGTAATAGAAGCCGATGAATTTGACAGGAGTTTCCACCGCCTATCGCCTAATATGGCCGTGATTACGGCTGTAGATACCGACCACCTGGATATATACGGAACCAAGGAAAAAATTGACGAAGCCTTTATTGAATTCACTAACAAAATTGCCGAGGATGGTTTTTTGGTAATGAAGGCCGGGCAAAGCATAGAAGATAAGCTACCAGTGCTTGATAAAGCATTCTACTCGCTGAGCGATACCACCACCGATGTGTATTGCAGCAAGTATTGGGTGGTAGACGGGGGATACCTTTTTAATGTAAGCTATTTTGGCACCGAAATGAAAGGCCTGCGGATTAATTTGGGTGGTTTTCATAACATCGAAAACGCCATAGCTGCCATTACTATTGCCAAAGAATTGAAGGTTAGCGATGAGCAGATAAAGAAGGGGCTCGCATCTTTCATGGGGATAAGAAGGCGCTTTGAAAAGTTGTATGAGAAAGACGGTGTGGTTTTTATAGATGATTACGCCCATCACCCGGAGGAGATACGCGTGTTTTTAGAAAGCGTAATGGAAATTTATCCTAAAAGCAAAATTACGGCTGTGTTTCAACCACACTTGTTTAGCCGTACTAAAGACCTGGCTAAAGAATTTGCCGAGCAGTTAAGCAAGGTAGATGAGGTAGTATTGCTGGATATATACCCTGCCAGAGAATTGCCCGTAGAAGGTGTAACTTCCGAACTTATCTTTAACCAGCTTACAAACGGTGAAAAGCATTTGATTACAAAAGGCGAACTGGTAGATTTTATAACGGCCGGCAAGTTCGAAGTGTTGGTTACTATAGGCGCTGGTGATATAGATAAATACCTGGCGCCGATAAAAGAAGTATTAGAAAAGCGTTAAAATTCGCTGTCTTTTCTTCTATTCACTTCTACTCCCATTCACAATTTCTGTCAACAAGTATGCGTTGATATTACATGGTTGTAGCCCACATTTGGGCTACACTAACGTAATGAAAAAATTCTGGCGCATACTCAAAAAACTACTCACGATTGCAGCAGTGCTTTCGGGGGCTGCGTTATTTGTGGTAGTGCTCACTTCGGCCATACAAAAGCAGAACGAATTGGCCTGCAAAAGCCTGCAGGTTAAAATTGATTACGATTCTGGTATTGCTTTTTTGAATGAAAAGGAAATTGTTGAACGCGTTAATCACCTTACCGGTGAAGAGATTGTAGGCAAGCGTTTATCTGCTATCGATTTTCGGACGTTGGAGCGCGAAATGGAGAAAAATCCGTTTGTTGACAATGCCGAAATATTTGTAGATCAGCAACAAAACGTTACCGTAACACTGGTGCAGAAACGTCCAGTTCTTCGGATACTCAACAGTGATGGTGTGGGCTATTATCTAAGCCAAAACAACGAGCGCATACCCCTCAACCCTAACTTTACGCCGCACGTAGCTGTAGCAGTAGGCAGTGTGCAAACGCACACCAGCGCTAAACGCGATAGCGCCGTGCAGGCCGCTCTTTTTAACCTGATAGGTTACGTGAACAAGGACGAGTTTTTAGCCGCGCTGATAGACCAGGTGTATGTAACCGATAGCGGGTATATGGACCTGATACCAAAGGTGAATACACATATTATTCACTTGGGCAATGCGCAGGAAAACATGGAAGACAAGCTAAAGCGGTTAAAAATATTTTATACCGAAGGACTTAGGAAAACAGGATGGAAAAAATATAAAACAATAGACCTGCGGTATATGAACCAGGTGGTGTGCGAAAAACGCGACTCGGTGCAAATAGCAGCAATGCAATAATGGATTTTAATCTCAATACACAATACAAATTACTCAATATTTTATATGGCAACTAACCAAACCAAAGAAAACCCGATAATTGTTGGCCTTGATATAGGCACCACCAAAATTGCCTGTATTGTGTCGCAGCGCGACCAGTACGGCAAACTGAAAATACTGGGCCTGGGCAAGGCTCCATCGTATGGTGTTACGCGTGGCGAGGTTACCAATATAAAGCAAACTACCGATGCTATTATTGAAGCGATAGCCGATGCCGAAAAGCAAAGCGGGCATAAAATAAATGTAGTGTATGTGGGTATTGCGGGGCAGCATATTGCCAGCAAGCAAAACCGTGGTATATATACCCTGCCTACTTCAGATGAAGAAATTACCCGCCGCCATATAAAAGATATGGTAGAAGATATGCACCGCCTGGCTCTAGACCCGGGCGAAAGAATTATACACGTATTGCCACAAGAGTTTACGGTAGATAATATGCATGGCATTAAAGACCCTATTGGAATGTGCGGTAGCCGCTTGGAGGCTAACTTCCATATCATTACCGGTAAAGTAGCTGCTGCGCAAAACATAAAGAAATGTGTAGAGCGCTCAGACCTGCAAATGCTCGGATTGATTCTTGAGCCATTGGCATCATCGGCATCTGTATTGCACGATGAAGAAATGGAAGCCGGTGTAGTGCTGGTTGATATTGGTGGTGGTACAACGGATGTAGCGATATTTAAGGATGGCATTATTCGCCATACGGCGGTTATTCCTTTTGCCGGTAATATCATTACCGAAGATATTATGGAAGGCTGCAAAATGCTGCGCAACCAGGCTGAGAAGTTGAAAGTTGCCTTTGGTAGTGCGCTGCCTAGCGAAACGCATGAGAATGAAATTATCTCTATACAGGGTATTGCTGGCCGCGACAGAAAAGAAATTTCAATGCGCACTCTGGCCAGCATTATCAATGCCCGTATCGAAGAAATTTTTGCGCAAGTGTATTTCGAAATCAAAAGCTCGGGTTATGCCAACTCGCTTAACGCCGGTATAGTTATTACCGGTGGTGGTTCGCAGTTAAAGCACCTGAAACAACTGGTAGAATATACTACCGGACTTTCGGCCCGCGTGGGTTATCCAACCTCTTTACTGGCTAATAGCAATAAAGATGAACTGAAGAACCCTATGTATGCTACCGGTTTAGGTTTGGTGTTAGAAGGTTTCCGCCAGTATAATGATTTGGATGAAGCAGACAGAAGAAGGTTCTATCCTGAGCTATTCCCGGTGGAAGAGCCAGTAATACCTGAGCCTGTGGCTACAGAAACTATAATTACCGAACCGGTAATGGAAGAGGAAGAAATAATGATTGAAGAACCGCAGCAAAAGGTAGAAACAACTACTGTAAAGCGCAAAGGCAATTTCTTAAAAGAAATGGCGACCGTTTTTCAGGATTGGTTTAAAGACGAGCGCGTTAACGGCGATTTCGACGAGTAGCCCTTGGTTTTGCCATCCCGGTCGTAGGTTTTACGGAATGCGGGATACTACATAGGTAACATTCCCCCACGCTAAAGCTTTAGGAATGGAAGTATTGAATAAGCCGGAGATGGAGCTTGTGGCAGAATTAAAAAAGCTGCGCGTGGACCGCGACCCCTTGTTTGTAGAAAAATCAGAAAAGTATCTTGCCTCGGCAGAAGACGAAATGAACAAGCGTCTTGCTGCCGAGATTCTTTTTCAGCAGGTAGTATACTATAATAATGTGATTGGCCACTACGAGTTGAGCAACCGCCTATCGGTTACCTGCCTGCACTATGCCAATTTGCTAAGCAATAAAACCCTTGAAGCCAATGTGCTGCGCATGATGGGTGTAAACTATGATTGCCTGGGGCATGGTATGAAAGCGCGAAAGGCCTACGATGAGGGGGCTGCTATTCTGGAAACAAAAGCAGAACTTACTACTGAGGATAAAGAGATATTGGCCGGTATATACTTTAATATAGTAAGCCTGTATAAAGAACTGGATATAGATGAATCGCGCCTGGTGTATATAGATAAGTCTTTCAAGCTGTTTACCGAGATTGAGAACAAGCAGGGGATAGCGCGCTGCTATATTGCATATGCCAATAATTTTCCCGATGTAAAGAACTCCGGTTTAGCCATAGAATATTACAGGCTGGCGGCCGATATTTTTGGAAAAATAAATGACCGGCGTGGGTTGGGCAACTGCCAGGTGGGCATAGGCTACCAACTGGGCCTGCAAGGCAAGTTTGATGAGGCCTTGACGATATTATACGAGGGTATAGAAAACCTTAAGAAGTCGAGCAATGAATTTGTTACTATGCAGGGCTATTTTAACCTGGCTATAGTACTGCGGCTGCAAAAGCGGTACGATGATGCCATTTACTTTTTAAGGCTGGTACAAAGCATATCGGAAAGTTACAAAGTAAACATGAACATGATGTTTTTGTATGAAGAGTGGGCACTGACATTAGAAGAAAGAGGGGATTATAAAGAGGCGCTGGAGTATCAAAAGAAATACCAGCAGGAGCGCGAGAAGGCGCATCAGTTTGATAAGGATACAACTGAACGTTCACATGCCTGATGTTTGGCTTTTATTCACGTGTATTCTTTTTATTACACAGCACATTTACAAGTAGATAATTGTATTGGATTTTAGTTGCATTGGTGGTAGCATCAGAGGCATATTTGTAACACAAAGGACAACACAATTTTTTAACGCCTGGTGCCGGCACTTCTCATAGAGCCACGCAGGACAAAAAAACAAAAACAATGGAACCTCTTTTTCAATTCGACTTGCCGAAAGACCAGTCATCTATCATCAAGGTATTTGGTGTAGGCGGTGGTGGCAGCAATGCAGTAAACCACATGCACGACCAGGGCATAGTAGGTGTGAACTTCGTAGTGCTTAACACCGATGCCCAGGCATTGGAAATGAGCCGTATTCCTAATAAGATTCAACTGGGGCCTGCCTTAACACAGGGGTTGGGTGCTGGTGCCAGGCCGGAAATAGGCGAGAAGAGTGCCGAAGAATCGGTAGATGCGATAAAAGAGTTATTGAATAAAAATACAAAGATGGTATTTATCACTGCCGGTATGGGTGGTGGTACAGGTACGGGTGCAGCACCGGTAGTAGCACGTATAGCCCGTGAAATGGGTGTGCTTACTGTGGGTATTGTTACTACGCCTTTCTGGTTTGAGGGTAAATCGCGCTACGGCCATGCTGTAGACGGTATCGAGAAACTACGCGAGAATGTAGATACCCTGCTTATCATCAACAACGATAAGATACGTGAAATGTATGGCAACCTTAAGCGCAGCGAAGCGTTTGGCCATGCCAACAATATACTTACTACTGCGGCTAAGGCAATTTCAGAAATTATCACTGTGCCGGGAGAAATAAACGTGGATTTTGCCGACGTGCAAACCGTAATGAAGAACGGTGGTTCGGCTATCATGGGCTGTGCTACCGCCGAAGGTGAAGACCGTGCGCTTCGTGCAGCATCGGGTGCGCTTAATTCACCACTGTTGAACGATAACGAGATACGTGGTGCCAAGAAGGTGCTGGTAAATATCACTACCGGTACTGCACAGGTTACTATGGATGAGATTGGTGTGATAATGGAATACGTGCAGGATGCAGCCGGCAGCACCGATATTATTTTGGGTGCCTGCGATGATCCATCTTTAGGCGATAAACTGTCGGTAACTATTATAGCTACCGGTTTTGAAGTAGGTAAGAAGACCCCTGCTTATGTTGAGCAAAAGGTGGTGAAGGTGTATGAACTGAACGACAAGCCTGTTGTGAACGAAACTGCTGCCCCTGTGGTAGAAGCTAAAACAGAGGTGCTTGAGTTGCCGGTGGTAAACGAAACTCCGCTTATCAGCGAGCAACCTGTGCTGTTGAATTTAGAAGAAGAGAAATACGACCTGTTTGATGTTGTATCAACTACTGAAGAAACATCAGAAAATACCTATGAGTTTGAAGTTACCCGCGAAGAGCAGGTATTGCCAGAGGTTGAACTTACGCAGGAAGTAGTGGTAGAAGCCAAAGTTGAAGAACCAACTATTCAGCCGGTGCTTGAAACACGGAACGAAGAGTATGTGGTGTATACCAAGAAGAGCTATGAAACCGATTCTGTTTCTTCTATCCACCAGGAGGATATGAACAAGCAACTGGAAGACCGCAAGAAAATACTGGCAGGCCTTAGCTACCGTTTTGGCAGCAAGCAGAATGTAGGTGAGCTTGAAAACGAACCGGCTTACAAAAGACGCGGCCTGGATGTAAACGGCGAGCAGAACTTCTCTACGGTAAACGATGTATCGCGCTATAGTGTAAGCGATGATGGTACCAACCGCCCTGAGATTAAAAAGAACAACTCGTTTTTACACGATAACGTAGACTAAATAATAACGGCGTGCAAAGGCGCCTTAACTCTCTCTCCTTTGTTAGTGTGTCCAAAAATTCCCTAGCCGCCCGGCTAGGGTTTTTTTATGTACAACAGCCGCCCCTAAATCCCCTTCCCGAGGCGAGCTCGGGATGAAACAAAAGGGGACTTCAACAGCCAACACCCCCAAACAAACAGAAATAAGCATTTTAAATTTAGTATACTTGGTATATGAAACACCTCCAAAATCTTCTGCTTACGTTAACCTTTATGGCCCTACACAACTTTGGTTTTGCCTGGGGCTTTGCGGGGCATAAAATCAGCGGTGCTATAGCCGCTAAATATATAACCCCCGCGGCCAAAGATTCACTGGCGGTATACCTGGGTGGTGTGTCGATGAGCGAAACAGCCGCATGGATGGAGACTGTGCGCGCCGACAAAACGTACGATTATTTGAAGCCGTTTCATTATGTAAATGTGGAGAAGGGTAAAGAGTATGATACCAGCAGCCATGGCAATATTATTAGCGAGTTGAATATTGTAATGGATGAGTTGCGTAACAGGGCTAAATACTCAAAAGAGCATACTGCAACGAACCTGCGGATACTGTTTGATTTGGTAGGCGATTTGCACCAGCCTTTAAATGTAGGTTACCCGGCAGATAGGGGAGGAAACAATGTTGCAGTCACTTTCCTTAATCGGCCCTCTAATTTACACCGGGTTTGGCATTACGATATAATAGAGCAATACGGTATCAGTTATGAGAGTAGCCTTGGCAAAATTACAGGTATGCCACAAAAAAAATTAGAGGCGCTAAAGCCTATAGATTTTATAGCATGGATGAACGAGAGCCGCGAGTTACTACCGCAGGTATATGATTTTTCTAACCCAAAGATAGATGCGGCCTATTGCAATAAGAATAAGCCGGTGATAGAGAAGCAACTCGCCATCAGCGGCTACCGGTTAGCCGAAATACTGAATGAGGTGTTTGCTAAATAGCAATACTAAATAGTGCATTCCGGCTGTTCATTCCCCCTTTAGGGGGCCAGGGGCTGCCTTTTACTTCTTCTTCGTAATCAACTCCTGGCGTTGCTCTTCTACGCGTTCGCTGTTGATGTAGGTGTCGAAG
This sequence comes from Chitinophagales bacterium, assembly GCA_035299425.1. Classification (GTDB taxonomy): domain Bacteria; phylum Bacteroidota; class Bacteroidia; order Chitinophagales; family LD1; genus Bog-950. The sequence continues at coordinate 8,558 of DATGWP010000192.1, forward strand.
TCCATTTCTTTATCGAGCATGCCCTTAGGGAATATCTCGATAACGCGGTTGGCGATAGTTTCCACCAACTCGTGGTCACGAGAGGTGAAAAGGATAGTACCGCGGAAATCCTTCATACCGTTGTTAAGGGCTGTGATAGATTCCAGGTCTAAGTGGTTCGTTGGCTCATCAAACAGCAATACATTGGCGCGCATCAGCATCATACGGCTGAACATGCAGCGCATCTTTTCACCCCCTGATAATACATTGCATTGCTTTAATACCTCCTCACCGCTAAATAGCATACGGCCCAGGAAGGAGCGGATATAAGTCTCGTCTTTCTCTTCCGGCGAGTATTGGCGCAGCCAGTCAATCAGGTTATCGTTATTGCCTTCAAAGAACTTGGTGTTATCGTTAGGTATGCTGGCCTGGGTAGTGGTTACACCCCAGTTTATACTGCCTTTGTAATCGGTATCGGCACCCGAAAGCACATCGAAGAAGGCAGAAAGAGCCACGCTGTTTTCGCCCAGCACAGCTATCTTATCACCTTTGTTTACCGTGAAAGATATGTTGCTGAACAGCACTTCGCCATTCACGGTTTTAGATAGGTTCTTTACTTCTAATATCTCGTTACCTGCTTCGCGCAGGAAGCTGTTGAACACAATGCCCGGATACTTACGGCTACTTGGTTTAATATCCTCCAGGTTGATTTTATCCAGGGCCTTTTTACGGCTGGTAGCCTGGCGGCTCTTGCTGGCATTGGCCGAGAAGCGGCGGATGAAATCCTGCAACTCCTTAATCCGGTCTTCGGCTTTCTTGTTGGCATCGGCCTTTTGGCGGGCCACCAACTGCGAGCTCTGATACCAGAACGAATAGTTACCGCTATAGATGGTCATTTTGCCAAAGTCGATATCTACTATGTTGGTACATACAGCATCCAGGAAGTGACGGTCGTGGCTTACTACTAGTATGATACCCTGATAATCGGCCAGGAAATCCTCGAGCCAGCTAATGGTATGCACATCCAGGTTATTGGTAGGCTCATCTAAGAACAGGATATCGGGGTTGCCAAACAGCGCCTGCGCCAACAGCACACGCACCTTCTGATTACCATCCAACTCCTTCATCAGCTTGTAGTGCAACTCTTCTTTTATACCCAGGTGGCTTAGTAAGGTGGCCGCCGAGCTTTCGGCATTCCAGCCGTCCATCTCGTTAAATATGTTCTCCAGTTCGCCGGCGCGGTTACCGTCTTCTTCGCTAAAGTCGGCTTTGGCATACAGCACCTCTTTCTCCTGCATTACCCCCCACAGTGTTTTATGGCCCATCAACACAGTCTGCATTACCGGTGTATCGTCAAACTCGTTCTGGTTCTGCTTAAGCACCGCTACACGCATACCTTTGCCAAAGGCCACGCTACCGGTAGTGGGGTCAATATCGCCTTGTAGTATCTTCAAAAAGGTTGACTTACCAGCGCCATTGGCGCCTATTATACCATAGCAGTTACCGGCAGTAAACTGCAGGTTAACATCTTCAAACAAGGTGCGCTTGCCATAGCGAAGCGAAAGGTTATTTACTGTAATCATTGAAAAGGTAGAATTAAACGTTACTGTTTTGAGGGCGCGAAAGTAAGAAAATAGCCCATAAATTACCGTGTTTGTACTACAGGCTGAAAGCTTAAGTGGCTATAGAATAAGGGTGGACATAAAAGTGTGTTTTTGAAGAAGTGTCCATCCCCTGTGTTTGTAATTTGCTCATTAATAGTGTATTATGCGTGTATGGTGTCCATACGGTGACCTCCAATGGGTGTCCCCCACCGTGTGGCCAGACCATATCTCATTACCTATTTTAGGTAATTTTTACAACCGGCATTAGTGGTATTGTTTTCTATTTTCGGCGCATGGCAAGCAAAGATCTGGAGGCTTTTTTGAATCTATTTATAGACAGCGTGAACGCGCAGCAGTTTTCTAAACTAACCCTTAGCGATAAGCGCGATAAGAGCAAAGAGCTGAAGAATGTGTTTGTAAAACCGGTGCTGATTAAGAACGGATTGCACCTATCATTTGTGTACCGCTACCCCACTAAGGATGTGACCAAAAACTATGACCCCGCTGAATCGCGAATGATGGTAAACGGGCTGCTGGAGCAAGGATTTCTAAAAGCGGACATGTTTACCACTAGCGGCGATTATCACTTTGCGGTAGATAAGGCCGGCAAAACAGTTTTGAAACAAAAGCCTGCATCAGTAACTACACCGGTAGCTGCCACGCACGACCACCAGAAGAAACGCTACGTAACTGCTGAAGGTAATACTTACCTGCACGAGTTGGGGGTAACTACCGCCGATGGCAAAGTAAAAAGCGATAAGCAGGATAAATACCGCCAGATAAATAAGTATGTGGAAATTGTAGATGGGATAGTGAAAGAGGCGGGATTAACAGGTTCTTTCCAGGTAAGCGATATGGGAGCGGGTAAGGGCTACCTTACATTTGCCTTGTATGATTATCTGACTAATATATTGAAACTGGAACCACATGTAACCGGTATAGAAATGCGCCCTGACCTGGTAGAGAAGTGCAACGGTATTGCCAAACAAACCGGCTTTGCTAATCTTGAATTTAAGACCGGTTCGATAGATACGGCTGAGTTACCCGTTACCGATATGCTGATAGCCCTCCACGCCTGCGATACGGCCACAGACCAGGCTATATACCGCGGTATTACCGGTGGGGCTAAAGTGATAGTATGCGCCCCGTGCTGCCACAAGCAGGTGCGCAAACAATTGCACCCTACCAACGAGATAAAATCTATTACCCGCTTTGGTATATTAGAAGAGCGCCAGGCAGAAATATTGACTGATACTATCCGCGCACTGATACTGGAGGCTTATGGCTATAAAACCAAGGTGTTTGAATTTATATCTACCGAGCACACGCCTAAAAACCTGCTGATAACCGGTATTAAAACCGGAAGCAGCGAAACTCCTAATCCCAAGGTGCTGGAGCAGATTAAAAATCTGAAAGCTTTGTATGGGCTGGAGTTTCACCAGCTGGAGAAACTAATGGGGATATAGCTAGTTTAGATATATAGATGTTTTGATAATATTTGAATAATAAGTTGATTGTTATTTTATTGGTAGTATGAGTTATTTGCTGGATTTTGTACGGTCGCTGGATGAAAGCGAATTGATTATCCTTAAGGAACTGGAGCTAACCGGTAAAGAAAAAGCCATACGCGATGCTTATGCATTACACAAGCAGGACAAGAAATTCAGCGAAGCTGCGCTGCCTGCTAAGCTGGCGTTGAGCCAATCTCACTTTGATAAGATAAACTCGGTACTGCTGGATAAAACCATTACCCATTTTTACGGTGATGATTATAAGCTGGCACTGCAAGCCCTGCGGTTAAAGGGGCTAAGCGACCTAATGCTGCACGAGCTTAAAATTACAGAGCGCCGTATTTTAAGGCAAAAGGCGCTAAGGTTGGATGCGGAATTTTACCGTGTGGCATTTGACACCATGTGCCGTATGTTTCATCCGCATTACAACCCTGTACTAACGCAGTTGTACGGTAAAAAGTATTTGCAATCGCTGGGTAAAGCATGCACTATAGCCGATGAAGCTTACATTGAATTGATAAGGTTGCAGGCCGATATGATAGCGCAAAGTGTAGCCGGTAATGAAGAAGGTTACAGGGGCGAAGCGAAGAGGAGGGTTGATGCCTGGAAGAAAAAAATTGAAAAAGCACGTAACCCTGTAGCCAGCTTTTTCTATTATTATGCCTATTCGCAATACATAAAATATTACGGAACCGAGGTAGCTTTATTTATAGATGCGCTGGAACAGGCATTGAAAGAATTGAAGGCATGCCCCGAAGAAATAGAAATACAATTTGGCAGCCGCATATTATGTGAACTGGGCTTTGGATATAGTGAAGAGGCTGACTTTGAAAAATCTTTTGCTTGCTACCACAAGGCATTTACGCAAGCGGCGGCTATTCCTAAATTAAATCATTACCACACGCTGCACTATATGCTGGCGGCGCTTCTTACCAACCAAATACCTATTGCAAAGAAGATAGGAAATGAGCGATTGAAGCCATTTTTAACCGAGGGCGTTAACCGGTCGGTAAGATTTGATATTGTATCAAACCTGTTTGTATTATGCCTTCATTTAAAAGATTATGACGAAGCCTTTGAATATTTGAAAGAACTAAGAGCCTATAAGAAGAATGAAATGACCCGTTTAGGGCAGGTGTTTTTAAGGCTTTATGAAACGCTTTATTTTTATGTGACGCGGCAATACGATATAGCGGCCTCATTTGCGGGCAAGAATCTTAAATTTTTGAACCGGCCAGAAAACCGGAGCGAACAAACGGTATATTTTTTAGATATAATCGATTGCATCGATAAGCTTATCAAGCTAAAGCAGCGCCGGTTGCAATCACCTAAAAAACTGCAGGAGAAAATAGCCGGATTGAAACATGGGTTGTATGATGTTTATAACCGGTTGCTGTAGAAGGCAAGTATGCCCGTGCCGTTAGGTAAAGCATACGGAAATTTGATAAGCGGAAATCTTCTTTGTTTAATACGGGCTAAAGCTCGTAAACATAAACACCTAATTGGCTGGTGATGGCCCTTCGCTATGTACTTTTACCTTTTTGGCATTAACTATAGCGCGTTGCTTAACGGCGTTTACATCGCTGCCCACTTCATCGTAAGCAAGGGTAACAGCCATGCGGCGGTAAGGTCGTGTAGTTGGTTTGCCGAAAATGCGTATGTCGGTTTTAGGTTCGCTGATGGCCTCTTCTACACCGGTAAAGGTTGGGTTTATTCCTTCTTTATCGGCAAGTACTACGGCGCTTGCACCTGCTTTTAATAATTCGATAGAGGGTATAGGCAGGCCCAATACTGCACGGGCGTGCAGCTCAAACTCTGATAAGTTTTGTGTGCCGGCCAGTGTAACCATACCGGTATCGTGCGGGCGTGGCGAAAGCTCGCTGAAGTAAACGCCATCTTCTGCCAGGAAAAACTCTACGCCCCATAAACCGGCACCGGTTAAGGCTTTGGTTACTTTT
>DATGWP010000193.1:0-1836 GCA_035299425.1 Chitinophagales bacterium
CCAATACTTGTTTGTTGCGCGGCAGCAAACCAATTTTCAGGTCGGGCAGATAAGGTTTGCTCAGTGGCACCCAAAAGAAATTCTTAGTCAGCTTTTTCTCTTCAACGGCATCAGCCAGTATCACCACCGGAAACTGCAAACCCTTTGATTTATGAATGGTCATAATCCGCACCGCATCTAAACTCTCAGGGTAAATGATGCTCTTTTTATGTTTTACACCTTCCCACCACACCAGAAAATCTCCTATTGAGTTACCGTAGCGCGAAGTGTATAGAAGTATTTCATCCAGCAAAAATTGCAGGAATGGGTCATCATCGTTCAGCCCGAATGTGCGGATAAGTTGCTGTGTAAGGTCGGCCAGCCTACCGGTATTTAGCGTGGTTGAGTCAAATTGAATGCCGGTCAGCGTTCTGAAAGTTTCTTCAAATTCAACGGTACTTGTATCAAACTGCATTAACTCAAAGCGCGCAATTTTGCCATGCAGCAACTGTGCATAATGCAAAATCTCTGCACGCGCTATGTGGTCATCTTTACGGTTCAGGTAATTGAATACAGATAGCAGCAACTGTACCTTTTGCGATTGGTTTATCAGTAAGCTCTCCGGCGATACTACCCGTATGTTTTTCTTCACCAGGTACGAGGCTATTTCGCTTGCATTCAGGTTGCTCCGGGTTAGCACGGCAATATCTCGCCAGCTATAGCCGTGCAGCAATACCTCGGCAATAATTTCTTCTACCCGTTCGCAGCGCACATCGTTCAATGTTTTTTCAGCAGCCTCATCTTCTTTCAAAAATTCAAGACTTACAAAACCACCGGTTTTCTTTTTGCCCTGTAGCTGAAAGAAATCGGCGTATATACTTTTGTTCTTTAACTCAGGCAGGTCGAGCATCTGCTTGTAAAAAGCATTGTTGAAGTCGATAATTTCTTTGGTGCTGCGGTAGTTGCTTTCCAGCAATTCTATTTCCGCACCATAGTTGTTCACCGCTATTTCGCGCTGCTTTAGCAGTTCATCATCATCGCTGCCATATACTTTGGGTAATACAGAAAACTGCTCTACCTCTCCACCACGGAAACGGTAGATGGCCTGTTTGCCATCGCCTACTATCAGGCTATCCTCGTTTTTAAACTGCGAATTTTCTATCAATGGCAGCAGGTTGCGCCATTGTATTACCGATGTATCCTGAAACTCATCAATCAGGATGTTGTCGTACTTCTCGCCAATGCGCTCGTATATAACCGGTGCGCTTTGCTCTTTTACAATTTCAAAAACCTTGTGGTGAAAATCGCCGATGTATAGGATGTTGTTCTCGGTTTTTATTTCCTCCAGCAATTTCTGCAAATCGGCCAGCAGGATAAAAGCATAAAAGTTTTTCAATAGCAAATCGGCCAGGTAATAGTCTTTACCTTCAGTTTGCCATAGGTTAGCTATGCGGTTGTAATGTTTGCAGAGTTCATCTTTTAGTTCTGCCGCCAATGCATCTTTCTTCCCCCATTTATTTTCAACTACACATGCTTTTACATAGCTATTGCCCAGCACATCTTTCGGAAAACTTTGGTCGGCGTATTTACTAAAATACCCATACACGCCTTTAATACCCTGGTAAAAATCGTTGGCCGTAAGCCCGTTATTCATTATTAAGTCAAAAGCTGCTTTGCCTTCGGCAAATACCTTTTGCTCAAAGAGGCGCATCTGCGCATACAAGGCGCCTTTGGCTTCCCGCAGTTTGTCAAACTCTACAAAGCTCAATTGGCGGATATAAGGCAGGGCCTCATCCACAAACAACTCTTTCCCCAGCTTCTGAATTTCATAATCTACATTCCAGCTTTTGCCATCTT
>DATGWP010000194.1:0-33469 GCA_035299425.1 Chitinophagales bacterium
ATTATAGCATTAGAAAGTATCTTCTCAAACCTACGCTCATCAAAATCTAACATACAATGAATCATAGAATCGAGCAGGTTATCAGAATTTGGAGTGTTATGCAGCACAAGCACCTCCTTACCCATTTGCTCATTGGTTAAACCAGCAATTTTCGAAATTTTCATTCCACTGCGGTTCAGCGTGCCTATATTAAGCAGCAAACGCAGCTGCTCGTCGGTATAATACCGAATATTGGTTTTAGTGCGTCGCGGCTTTAGCAAATGGTAGCGCTGCTCCCAGATACGTAGGGTATGCGCTTTTACACCTGTCAATGTCTCAACCTCTTTTATCGAATAATGCGCCATATGGGTGTCAAAGCTATTCATAATAATGTTAAACAAAACTTTTAGTTTTTTGCTAATTGTATAACATGTGGCGGAGGTGTTTAGTTCGTTAGATAAAATTTAAAACCTCATTTTATAACATAAAAAAGCCGCTCCCTTTCGGAAGCGGCGACCCACACTATACAAGAAAAACTACTTAACCAAATTAAATTTCTGTGTGGTTGTTTTACCGGCAGATGTAGCATGCAGCAAATACAGGCCATTGCTTACATCGCTCAAATCCATTGTTACAGTTTGTCCTGCACGGGCAGAAACTTCACTATTCATAGCCTTTACTTCGCGGCCGCTTAAGTCAGTTACACGTAAACCAACTACCTGTGCCAACTCAGAACTTAAAGTAACATTCAGCAAGCCCTGGCTTGGGTTGGGATAGATACCTTCAATGGCTGAGGTATTTTTGTCCTGTATAGAAGTAAATACAGGCAAAGCGATAAACGGACCACCCTCTGGCAATGCCACATACAAACCAAACGCAGCACCGTTATTGTTGGCAGATGGGTTTAAAAAGCCAGAAGCTAAAACTACAGCACTTTTACCAGCAAGAGAAGTTACATCAGCTGTGTAAGATACTAAGGTAGTAGCGCTGGTAGAGTCTTTTACAGCTAAGGTGTAGCTGCTGGCAGGCACTGGTATGTAACCGGTTTGGTTGCCATAGTATGCATTGTTTACAATAGTAAGCGCACCGTTTGCCACTACATCTACAGCTGGCGCATCGGTAGCACCATGTATGGCATAAAAATCGAAGTTTGTATTAACCAATGCAGCAGTTTGTGCCGAGGCTTTTACCAACACATCAAAGGCAGTGCTGTTACCATCCGGGTTGGCAGCAAAACCGCTACCCACTACACCCGATGCTGTAAGAATATAATTAGTTCCGGCGGCCAGTGTATAATCGCGGGTCCAGATAGCATCGCCCACGGTGGTCGATGTTTTAGGAGCAATAGCTACTGAATTAGGGTAGCCGGCAATTAGTTCAAAAAACGGAGTACCCGTTCTAAAGGCAAAGTTGTCAATTGCAAGGGCACCATTTACATACACGTCTACAGAATCTGCAATAGGATCGGCGCAGTTATGCAATACCTGCACGTTGGCAAATTGCTGAATTGGCAGTGCTACTACTGTACCGTTTGCAAGCAAGGCGTAGATACCAAAGGCAGGGCCATTGTTATTTGCCGAAGGAGTTAAAAAACCCGAAGCAAAAACCAGCGCACTTCCACCGGTTAAGGCGGTAAGATCTGCCACATAGCTGGCTACCGGTGTAGCAACACCTGCTGGAGCAATATCAATAGGATACCAGGTAGGGTCTACCGAAAGGTAACCGGTAGCATCCAGATATTTTGCATTAGGCACCAGCGTAGCGCCACCACTTATATTCACATCTACTGCCGGTGCGTCGGTAGCACCGTGCAATACTGCAAAATCAACCTTAGCTGCGTTGGTAGCCTGCGTGCGGGCATCAGCTATTACTTTTAAGGTAAAAGCGGTACTAACACTGTTAGGGTTAGCTGCAAAACCACTGCCCACTACACCCGAAGCTGCAACTATATAGTTTTCGTTGGCGGCTAAATTGATGTTTGGAAAAGAGGCCAGCGCTTCTGCAACCGATGCAGAGCTCGATGGAGCCACAGCAATAGTGTGGTTAACGCCCGCTAATAAATCAATGAATGGGGTTGCTGTTCTGAAAGCGAAGTTATCTAACGCAAGCGCACCATCAATATATACGTCTACGCTGCTGGCAGCAGGGTCGGCGCAGTTATGCAATACCTGTACCTTGGCAAAATCTTGTAAAGGCAACTCAACTACTGTTCCATCGGCAAGGGCAGCAAACAAACCAAAGGCCGCTCCGTTATTGTTGGCAGATGGGGTTAAAAAACCTGAAGCAAACACCACAGCGCTACCACCACCCAGACCGGTAAGATCTGCCACGTAGCTGGCTACCGGCGTAGCTACACCCGCGGGTGCAATATCTATTGGGTACCAGGTAGGGTCCACCGAAAGGTAACCACTGGCATCGCCATATTTTGCATTAGGTACTAATGTAGCGCCACCTGTAATGTTTACATCTACAGCAGGGGCATCGGTAGAGCCGTGGAACACTGCAAACTCTACTTTACCAGCATTAAATGATGCACGGCGGGCAGGTGCCAGTATCTTAAGCTCAAAGCCAGTACTTACACTATTTGGGTTGGCCGCAAAACCACTACCCACTACTCCCGATGCTATGACCACATAGCTGGAATCGGCCGCCAGGGCAGGTAGCGACTGCGAGTAAATGGCAGGATCGGATATGGACGCGTTAGGTGCCTTAATATAAACTGTAGCTGCTACACCTGCCGGTATAGGTAAAAACGAAGAAGCTGTGCGAAATGCAAAAGACGAAGATACCAGACTTTGGCCTGCACCGAAGTCGGCATAAACCGATACAGCTGCAGCAGCTGGGTCGGCGCAATTGTGAATTAACTGAACATATGCAGTGGGACCACCTGCATATACGCTACCGCCTGTAATAAGAGCAAGCAGTAATAACCTTGTGTGTAGGAGAATGTTTTTCATTGTTTAATGTTTTATTTAAAAGATTAAACAAGACCTTGTCGCAAAAGTTCGTGAGATTTTAGATTTGCTTCGTTTAAATAAGAAATTTAAAGGATTTTAACAGCCTCCGCCGCTACGATATACACTGCATAAAAAAGTACTTATGCTATCGATAGATCCTTTCAATGCGTATTACTGCGTTGTTCAAAAACAGGAAAGCCCGCCAGAACTAAATACTAGCGGGCTTTTGCGGCATACTCCGGTGCTTTACAATACTACTTTTGCGAACCTAACGGCCGAGGTGTCGAGCCAATTGTTAGCATCAAAAACATCTATAAGCTAATTAAAAATATTGTACCTATATTGACCCTAAAATTTTACACTATATGGAATTAGACGGACTTTACCAAGACATCAACAATAAAGTTGGAGGTATGACCAGAGAAGAGTTTGAAAGCATTCGGCCGCACTTCAAACACCTTACAACCAGGAAAAAGCACATGCTGGTTGCTGAAGGATACATTAATAACAAGCTGTTTTTTGTGGAGCATGGTCTTGCTTATAACTACAAGACTTTAGAAAACGGACAAACTCGTGTCATCACATTTGCGAGGGAAAACGAGTGGATTTCTGATATGGAGAGTTTTATTAGTGGTGATGTAGCTCAATTGAATGTTGAAACACTGGAAAGTTGCTCAATTTGGACCCTGACAAAAGAAGATTGGGAACTAGTTTGCATGAAGAGCCCGGCAATGATGGAATACTCAAATTTAAATTATGCTCTTTGTACTAAAATTTTGTACGCACAGCTTTCCGGCTTACTTTCAAAAGATGCGGAGGCACGATATCTGCAATTACTCAAGGACAAACCCGACTTGATCCAAAGGGTACCACAATACCTCATTGCATCGTACCTCGGTATTCTTCCATCATCACTCAGCCGAATTAGAAGCAGTAAAAAGCAATTTATTGGCATAGGCGAATGATTTTTGCTTTTTCCTGAGATAGTTTTGTAAAAAAAACGATGGAAAAAAAATCAAGACGCAAATTTTTGCTTGGTGCAGCCGGTGTGCTGGGCGGCTCATTGCTAACAGCCTGGATATTCAGAAGAAATATTCTGATGAATACAATTTTTAAAACCACGGTAAATCCCGCCATTTTAGCATCACCGGCACCTTCTCTTGATACGGATGTGTGCGTGTTAACTTCCAGACAACCCGAAGGACCACTGTATATTCCATCGCCTGAAAGAAGCAACATTATTGAAGACCGTGTGGGTAAAGAACTAGACCTTAGAATTCAGGTATTGAGGTACCCCGATTGCACTCCTATTGAAAATGCTGTTGTAGAAATTTGGCAAGGTGACGCTGAGGGTAAATATAGCGGATACCCTGTTGAGGTAACTATAGATGCCTGGGAAACCTTGATGCAGGTAATTACAAACGGTGAGAAGCGTGGCGATGAGTTCAATATAAAACCAACAGAGGAAGGAACATTTCTAAGAGGCTTACAAAGAACAGATAAAAACGGATGGGTATCATTCAATACTATTTTCCCTGCCTGGTATACGTTTAGAATCCCTCATATTCATTTCAAAGTATTTGTAGGCAAAAAAGAACTACTAACCTCTCAGTTTTATTTTGATAAAGAAATTGAAGACCGTGTATTTACCACTTTAGATCCTTACAAAAAAATGGGGGTTTGTCCGAATACAGTCCAAAGCGATTTTGCAGTTGCCCAGAAACCAGGTAACGTTGATGGCCTTATGCTTAAACCCATTTGGAGTGATGATTCACCATTAACTGCTACAGCCAAAATTGGTGTCAAGCAAGCTTAAAAATAGAAGTGCGAACAAGTAGTATGCTTACGGCTAACGTTTCCGGGAGCGACTCTGCATGGCCCTCTTCTTTCAATTAGTTAGTGTATTTGATTATGGTTTTATAAAAAACGAAAACCCTTGCAAATACTATGATTTACAAGGGTTTAGTTCCTTTTGTTGTTTTAGTTGTGGACCTGGTGGGGATCGAACCCACGTCCGAATAAGTTGAGGCTAAACTATCTACATGTGTAGTCACTTATTAATTGTCGGGCTCAGGCAGGATAAGTAACCCTCCAACCTTCGCCTTACGTCTGTCGTTCATACATCTTAAAGTAGACGAAGCTTTAAGAGTACGTTACCAGTTTTTGGTTGCCAGTGCGCTGTGTATGGTACCTCAAGCGCAGGGCAAATGGTGGTTAATCTCTAAGATTAAGCAGCCATGGCGTAGCTAGGCTCGCCGTTTAAAATTGTTTGCATATTGGATTTACGTGGTTAGTATACACCCACGACACGCCGGTTTAACTTCAAGACTTCCCGTCAATTCCAATCAGGCCCGTTTGAGAAATACGAAATCAAAATACATATTTCTACTATCAAAGAACGAGGCAAAGATACGAATTAGATATTGCTTAGCTGTTATTGTTTTCTAAATTTATGTTATAGCACTTCTCCATGAAAATAACACCCTTAGCGCACGGGCTAAAACCACCATCCATATTTCACCCCATGCCGGGTAGTGTGCAATCCTTTGTTTTTTCTACCACCAGGTGCGATATTGAAGCTGTATTTGCAGCTTCAAATTTTTATGCGCCGGAGTTTTACAAACTCACAGCAAAAAATAAAGCGGGTGTTATTATATGGAGTGGCGGGCAAAGGCTATTTCTTGATGCATTCTTCAGCCAGGAATTCATCAGCGATACCTATAACAAACTAATCCTTCAGCGTATTAGCGATACAGGCAATCCATCATCAGGGCAAATACTGCTGATAGATTTAACCACCGGCACCGAAAAGGAACTAACACCCACAGGTGCTTTCGCACACATGGGCCATTTTCAAAATTTCGATGGGGTATTTTACATGCAACACGGCAATATATATTGTATAGATTTTGAAACCGGTAAAGAGTTTTTACTTAATCCAATGCTTGAAAAACACTTTCCTGCTATTAAAACATGGTGGCCATGTCCGGTTAAAAACTGCATTATTGTAGTTACTACCAACACCGAAAACAATATAGCTTTGTTTGATATATACGAAGAGAAAATTAAACAAACCGGTACTTTATTACTTGATGCAGCCGATAACGTAAACCTTGCTTTTACAAGCAGTATAAACGAAAGCGTCTTATTTATAACTGCCGAACTTGCAAACCGCAATACAAATGGCATTTTAGCCCATACCAAAAGCGCTTACTATAAAATTGAATTTTAACCATCACCGCCAAATTGCTCATGCTAACCTCCATAAACCCCAAACTACCTATGCGCGATAAAACAGTTACGCGCAATTATTACATAACCCAATTGGGCTTTGCCCAGGTGGGCGGCGATTATCCCGATTACCTGATGGTAAAAAAAGATAACGTAGAGATTCATTTCTTTTTGTTTAAAGAACTAGACCCTAAAGAAAATTACGGACAGGTATATATCCGTACCACCGGCATAGAAAAAGTGTATGAAGGCCTGCTGAGCACCGGGGTGCCTATACACCCCAATGGACCGCTACAAACAAAACCATGGGGACAGAAAGAGTTTGCTTTGCTGGATCCCGATAATAATCTATTGACATTTGGCGAGAGTGTATAAGCTAACCTTTCTATCATTCACCACATTTACTAATTTGGCTTTATGAAGATTGGAATACTACGTGAAGAAAAATTTCCGCGCGACAGCCGCGTGCCGCTTACACCATCTCAGTGTAAATTTTTAATGGAGCGCTATGCCGATATACAGGTTATAGTGCAGCCTTGCAAATACCGTTGCTTTACCAACGAGGAGTTTACCTACCAGCATGTAGCTCTGCAGGAAGACTTAAGCGACTGCGACATATTAATGGGCGTAAAAGAAGTGCCGGCTCAGTTTCTGCTGCCCAACAAAACTTACCTCTACTTTTCGCACGTAATAAAAAAGCAACCCCATAACCGCAAAATGCTGAAAGCCGTACTGGAAAAACAAGTACGCCTTATAGATTATGAATGCCTGAAGGATGGTAAAGGCAAACGTATTATAGCTTTCGGCCGATGGGCGGGTATTGTGGGCGCTTATCATGCGCTCCGCATGGTGGGCTTTCGCACCAGCATGTTCCGATTACGCCAAATGGTAGACTGCCTCAACTTTGCCGAAGCGCAAAAAGAACTGGAGAAAATGGAACTGCCCAACTGGAAAATAGTGCTCACCGGTACCGGCAGGGTTAGCGAGGGCGCCGCCTTTATGCTCGATGTAATGAAGATACGCAAAGTATCGCCCTACAATTTTTGTTACAATGAGTTTGAAGAACCCGTTTACACCCAGTTGGCATCAGCCGATATGTTTTATAAAGACGGACAGGACAAATTTGATAGCGCCGACTACCACTCCCACCCCGACAATTACAAGAGTTCTTTCTACCCTTTTACAAAAGCAGCAGATGTAATGATTAATGGCATTTATTGGGACACCCGTATGCCGGTATTTTTTACCAAAGAACAGATGAAAGAAACCGATTTCCGCATTAAAGCCATTGCCGACATCACCTGCGATATTGCACCCGATAGTTCCGTACCCTCTACTTTATATGCTTCTTCCATAGCCGACCCTTACTATGGTTACAATCCACAAACCGGCGAGTTGATGCAAACATTTCAGGAAGGCTCGGTAGATATAATGGCCATAGATAACCTGCCTAACGAGTTGCCCCGCGACGCATCAGAAGATTTCGGCAACATGATCATTAACCGCATAGTGCCCGAACTACAAAAAGGCGAATCGCCGGTAATACGCAACGCTACTATCGCCCAAAACGGTAAACTGAATGAGCCATATCTTTATCTGGCCGATTATGTAGCCAAAACTTAGCCGGAATATCCTTCAAACCCTATAACAACTAAACAATATCGCAGCTTTAATTGTTTGTAGATTGAACTGGTGTTTTAGGCCATGATATTTAGAATGCGTCTAATTACTCTAAGTATTTACCTAAAATGTTCATTACTAAACTTTACTTGTCACATTTATACACAATTTCTTCAAAAATAAAGACCTAAAAACTTTCATTTTACGCTTCGCGCTCTAATTTTGGCCCGGCTTAAAGCAAACCTCGATTATGAATAACTCTGTGCTTATAAAATCCTCTATCGGCAAAAAGCTGATAATGAGCTTAACTGGTCTTTTTCTTATCACCTTTTTAATAATACATGCCAGCATCAACAGCATGATATGGTTTAATGATGGTGGCGAAACATTTAGCCACTGGGGCCATTTTATGGGTACCAACCTTATTATACGCACCCTGGAGATTGGTCTGGTTATCGGTTTCCTGGTACATATCGGCGATGGCTTATTGCTTTGGTATCAAAACTATAAGGCTCGTCCCGTAAAATATGCATACAGCAAGCCTTCGGCTAATAGCAAGTGGTATAGCCGCAGCATGGGCCTGCTGGGCACGCTTATCCTTATATTTTTGGTTATCCATACTTCACACTTCTGGATACCTAACCGCGCCAACCAGTTCAGCACCGGCGAAGAGTTGAACCTATACCAAATGATGTTGGATATATTCCAAAACCCGGTAGTAGTAGTAGTATATGTATTAGGTTGTTTCTCTTTATTCTGGCACTTATTACACGGTTTCCGCAGTGCATTTCAATCGCTGGGCTTAAATCATGTAAAGTATAACAACGTAATTAGTTTTGTAGGCACCGCTTTTTCGATCATAGTGCCACTCATTTTTGCTATGATGCCTATCTCGATTTATTTAGGCTGGGTTCGTTAATTTTCTATTCTCTATTTACCATTAACTATTCACTGATATATGGCATTAAATTCAAAAATACCCGATGGCCCTTTAGCCGAAAAGTGGAGCAACTATAAGGAACACGCCAAATTGGTTAACCCAAGCAACAGGCGCAAACTTGAAGTAATTGTAGTGGGTACCGGTCTTGCCGGCGCCAGTGCCGCTGCCTCGTTGGGCGAGATGGGCTACTCGGTTAAGGCTTTCTGTTTTCAGGATAGCCCTCGCCGTGCACACAGTATTGCGGCGCAAGGTGGTATCAACGCTTCTAAAAATTATAAGAACGACGGCGACTCAGTGTTCCGTTTGTTTTACGATACTATTAAAGGGGGTGACTTCCGCGCCCGCGAAGGCAACGTATATCGCCTGGCTGATGTAAGCCGTAATATTATAGACCAGTGCGTGGCGCAGGGAGTTCCCTTTGCGCGCGACTACGGGGGCTTGTTAGATAACCGTTCATTCGGTGGCGCGCAGGTGTCACGTACATTCTACGCCCGTGGTCAAACCGGTCAGCAGTTGTTACTTGGTGCTTATGGTGCTTTAGAGCGCCAGATAGGCCTTGGCAATGTAAAAATGTATAACCGTCACGAGATGGTAGAGGTAGTAACCGTAGAGGGTAAGGCCCGCGGTATTATTGCCCGTAACCTTATCACCGGCCAGTTAGAGAAATTCTTCGGCCATGCCGTGCTGCTTTGCACCGGTGGATACGGTAACGTATTCTTCTTATCTACCAACGCTATGGGCAGCAACGTAACCGCCGCCTGGAAGGCACACAAGAAAGGCGCTTATTTTGGCAACCCTTGCTACACGCAAATTCACCCTACTTGTATCCCTGTAACCGGCGATTACCAATCTAAACTTACGCTAATGAGCGAATCATTGCGTAATGATGGCCGCGTATGGGTGCCTAAAACTAAGGAAGATGCCAAAGCAATACGCGAAGGCAAAAAACGTGCAGAAGACATCAAAGAAGAAGACCGCGACTATTACTTAGAGCGTAAGTACCCTTCTTTCGGTAACCTTTGCCCGCGCGATATTGCTTCGCGTGCTGCCAAAGAGGCCTGCGACGATGGCCGTGGTATAGTACCATCGGGCTTTGGTGTGTTTTTAGATTTTGGAGATGCTATCAAACGTTTAGGTGTTGAAGTTGTGAAAGCCCGTTATGGTGAGCTGTTCCCTATGTATCAAAACATAACCAACGAAGACCCGCTTAAAACACCAATGAAAATTTATCCGGCGGTACACTACACCATGGGTGGCCTTTGGGTAGATTATGAATTGATGACCACCGTGCCGGGCTTATACGCCCTTGGCGAGGCTAACTTTAGCGACCACGGCGCTAACCGCTTAGGGGCTTCAGCACTTATGCAGGGTTTGGCAGACGGCTACTTCGTTATACCTTATACTATCGGCAACTACTTAGCTTCAGAAATTTTCACCAAGGCTATACCAACCGACCATCCGGCGTTTGTAGAAGCTGAAAAGAGCGCTCGTGAGCGCGCTGAAAAGCTGATGAACATCAAGGGAAATAAAACCGTAGATGATTTCCATAAACAGTTAGGCAAAATTATGTGGGAGTACTGCGGTATGGCCCGTAGCGCCGAAGGCTTAACCAAAGCCCGTAAAATGATACAGGATTTGCGTAAAGAGTTCTGGAGCGATGTAAAAATACCTGGTACGCTTAACGAGTTTAACCCCGAGTTTGATAAGGCAGGCCGTGTAGCCGACTTTATAGAGCTGGGTGAGCTTATGGTAGTAGATGCGCTTAACCGCAACGAAAGCTGCGGCGGCCACTTCCGGGTAGAGTATCAGGAAGAAGGCGAAGCAAAACGCGATGATGAAAACTACCGCTACGCCGCTGCCTGGGAGTTTAAAGGTGTAGACGCCGATCCGGTCTTACACAAAGAAGAGTTAGTGTTTGAGAATATTCAGTTACAGGTAAGAAGCTACAAGTAGTAATTAGACAATGTAACTATTTGACTATTAGACAATGGAAAACAAAGAGAAGAACCTTATAGTTGATCTCACGTTTAAATTTGCATTGTCGATTGTTGAATACACAGAGACATTAGAAGAGAAAAAGAGGTATGTAGTTGCTAAACAATTATTGCGTTCGGGAACATCAATAGGCGCTAATGTAAAAGAGGCTCAAAATGCTTCAAGCCCTAAAGATTTTTTGAACAAAATGAGAATAGCACATAAAGAAGCAGAGGAAACCGAGTATTGGTTAGAGATTTGTAAACATTCAAAAAGCTACCCCGACTGTGAAGTACTTCTGACTGATTTAAAAGTAGTATTAAAGGTTCTCAATAAAATTGTTCTTTCTACGTATAGTAAAATTCAATCACAGAATTAAACAATTGTCTAATAGTCAAATTGTTTAATAGTTTAATAATTGTATTATGAAATTCAACTTAAAAGTTTGGCGTCAAAAGAACGCTAACACCGAAGGCAAGTTGGTAGATTATACCATCGATAATATCAATGCCGATATGAGCTTTCTGGAGATGGTAGATGTGCTTAACGATAACCTGGTGCGCAAAGGCGAAGACCCTATTGCCTTCGACCACGATTGCCGCGAAGGTATATGTGGTATGTGCTCTATGTATATCGATGGCCGCGCACACGGGCCTCACCATGCAGCTACTACCTGCCAGTTATACATGCGTACGTTTAAAGACGGCGACACCATACACGTTGAGCCCTGGAGAGCAAAAGCATTCCCTGTGGTGAAAGATTTGGTTACCGACCGCGGCGCTTTTGACCGTATCATCGCCAAAGGTGGTTTCGTATCGGTTAACACCGGCCAGGCCCAGGATGCTAACAACTTACCGGTAGAAAAAGCCTTTGCCGAAAAAGCAATGGATGCTGCTGCCTGTATAGGTTGTGGTGCCTGTGTAGCGGCTTGTCCTAACAGTTCTGCTATGCTTTTTGTATCCGCTAAAATATCGCAGCTGGCTTTGTTGCCACAAGGCAACCCGGAACGCAAAATCCGCGCTATAGAAATGGTAAACCAAATGGATGCAGAAGGCTTTGGCAACTGCACCAACATTGGCGCCTGCGAAGCCGAATGTCCTAAAGAAATTAAGCTGACCAACATAGCCCGCATGAACCGCGAGTATTTAGGTGCCAGCATTATTAACGAGTAAACATTTTAGTTTCAAAATAACACAAAGCCCTGAACCATGTTCGGGGCTTTTGTGTTTTTGGGGCATTGCTCTAAATACAATTATAAAGCAGGCTAAAACACGTCCACAAAGTTTTTATAGCTTAGCTAATCACAAAAATAAAACAGATGAAAAACATGTTCAACCGGTTCTCGTTTGCGGCTATAGCTGCGGTCTTCTTACTTACAATCATGGCTTACACCAGTCCGGTTGCGGGCGTAGCAAAGCAGTACATAATTTTGCAGGATAGATATTCAGCGGACCTGCAACAGGAGGTTAATCAAAAATTAGCCGAAGGATGGCAACTACAGGGTGGTGTATCTATGGGTGGAAACAACAACCTTGTTCAGGCAATGGTAAAGTAAACGACCGTTTGGATGCTTTGCATTAAACGCAGTCCAAAAGCAGTAATGGCTTTACCCGTTTTAAGTAAAATTGCAATTATCCAAAGCGCAGGGGTGGTAGCCATTTTTCAAAAAAACCGCATCTTTTGCCACTTAGCGGGTTGTGCCAAATTCCTACATTAGCCACGTGAAAAAATACGGTGTACTGATATTGCTACTGGTAATTGCCTGCTTTGCAATGGCCCAGATAAAACTGAAACCAAAACTGCTGGCAGGACCGGTAGTAGGCTCTGTAACCAAAAACTCTGCCCGCATCTGGATTGCGTATCGCGGCAAAGGCCAAAACGCTTTGATACTCGGTGATACTGCTGATAAGAAAGTATATTACCCTACTAACGTAAACTACATCACTAATAAGAAGGGTGATGTGGCTTTAACTATGGACTTTACCGGCCTTACCCCCGACCGGCTATACAACATCCTTATATCCATAGATGGATGGGGCACACAGGCTAAATACTCGTTCCGCACACAGGCAGATACCACAATAAAGGATTTCAACTTCATACTGGGTTCGTGCGCCCTGCAAATGCCGGGTATTGGGCGCATAGCTTTCCCGGGTGCTGCCGATTGGATCTTCTACCGCATGAAAAAGAAGAAGAGCGACTTTATGGTATGGCTGGGCGATGATGTGTATTATCTAAAGAAGGACTTCAGCAGCTACAATGGCATGTTCAACCTCAATCTTCGGGTGCGCAAATCGTTTAGAAAGTACCGCGACTTCCTGGCATCGCAACCGCATTATGCCATTTGGGATGACCACGATTTTGGCCCCGATAATTGCTGCAATAATTTCCGCCTGCGCGATTCATCACTCATGGTATTTAAAGGCATGTGGCCTAATACGTACCCTAAAGACCCTCAGTTCAATGGCAACTACTTTAACTTCCGCTATTACGATGCCGATTTCTTTATGACCGATTGCCGGTTTCACCGCGGGGTAGAGGGCGATACTGCCGGTCCTTTTCTTGGCGAAACCCAATTAGTATGGCTTAAGAACAAACTGCTGATGAGCGATGCCGCTTTCAAATTTATAGGTATAGGCACACAAGTGCTCAACGATAATAACTTTGGCGAATCGTATGCCGACTATCCGCACGAGCGAAACGAATTGCTTGATTTTATTGCCTCCAATAACATTAAAGGGGTAGTATTTTTAACCGGCGACAAGCACTACAGTGAGTTAAGCAAGCGTATGTGGAACGGCTACCCTATGTATGACTTTACCTGCTCTCCGCTTACGTTTCCACCACTGCCGCGCAGGTTATTGGGCGCATATAAAAACGGTAACCGCGTAAACCACTTTGATTATGGCAGAAGAAATTTCGGCCGCATTTCATTTAGTGGCAATAAAGGAAACCGCAATATGAAAATTGAAATTATAGGCCGCGGGGGAAAAACAAGAAGAGAATTGGTATTGAACGAAAACGACCTGCAGAAACAAAAAGATAACGCCACCAAATAACATGCTTAGTTATTACCTGCTTGCTCCTATCCTCTTAGCTTTCTCCTACCTGCCATCGCGGGTACTGTATGCTATTGCAGAGGGCATTGCGTTTATACTTGATAAGGTAGTGCATTACCGCGCTAAGGTGGTTAAAGCAAATTTGCTCCAGGCTTTTCCCGAAAAGACCGAAGAAGAGCGCAATAAGATTGCCGCACAAAGCTACCGCCATCTTGGCTACCGTATAGTAGAAACCATTAAGTGTTTTACCATCACCGCACCCGAGGTGCAGGAGCGGGTTAAGATTTTGAACCCGGAGATGATAAGCGATTGCTATACTGCCGGCAGGCATGTGGTACTGATGGTAGGGCACATAGCAAGCTGGGAGTATGGAGGCTATAAGGCCAGCCTCTTTTACCCCTATAAAACATGTGCTGTAGTAAGCCTGGTAAGCAACCCCTACTTTAACCGGCTGATACAAAAATCGCGGGGCAAGTTTGGCATGCACCTGATAATGCAGCGCAATAGCAAAGAGTTTTTTGCTATGCAGCCAAAGGAACTCACCATGAGTATTCTCATTAGCGACCAATCGCCTTCTAACTTGAAAACCGCCTGCTGGGATACTTTCTTTAACCGCCAAACTGCTTTTTTTACCGGTGCCGAGCGCTATGCCCGCATGCACAATTGCGTGGTTATCTATCCCAAAATAGTACAGGGCGAACCGGGGATGTATACTGCCGAGTTGATTAAAATAACCGATACACCCAATGAATTGCCCGAACACGGAGTAACTAAAAAGTACATCCGCATACTCGAAAACCACATCCGCCAGCACCCCGCCGATTGGCTATGGAGCCACAAGCGCTGGAAGCATTCTCCACCGCCTACAGCTTAGCATTAACCAGTTACCCAATGGTGTACACACAAGCCCTTTTTTTGAAGAGTGTATACCAGACCTTTTTGCAACTCGCTTATTTTGAACAACTTACAAGAGCGCCGTGTACACTCATCCATATCATAAGGTGTACACTGTCTGCTTTTCAAGGCAATAGTTTTTACTCATATTAGGTAAAAAACTAGTGTTGACATACGGTCAAATTACTCAAGGTTAAAGGTTACGCCCACGCCCCTTTTAGTGAGCGCATAATGCAGGTCCTCTATAGTGAGCTCTGTCCAGTTCTCGTCAAAGGCATCCAGCTCCAGCCCTGCGCAGTAATACTTCATAATGCTGGTTTTGGTTTTTATCAACAAGTAGTTATCGCCGAAAATCAAAAAGGCATAATGCCATCTACTCCTCGTTCTATCAATAGTTACATGCTCAATATCGCTTAGCGCTATAACCTCAATACGGTTAAACGGAAAATTTGGGTTTACAACTATCAATTCACTATCGGTAACTGCAAAGCTGGTGTTCATACGCGCAGCCACCAGATAGCCGAGTATCAAATAGATAGCCATATACAGGTAATAACCTGATATTACTATAAGATATAAAGCCAAACCAAAATACATTAAAAACAACAGCAGCGTAACCAGCCAGGCAGTAATGGGGCTGTAGTATATAGCCGTAGCAGTAATGTTGCGGCGCTGCAACATCCGGTCTACGCGTTTGTCCGTTAAACTCATAGAGCCTCCTATGAACATAAATTAAAAGTAATGGTTATAAATTTCACTTTATTATTCCGGCTGTAATAATAGCAAACGGTGGTTGGCACGCGTATTAGCTATCGCACAGTACACCATCTGTTTAGAAACCGGAAAAAAATTAATCCTGTTACGGTAATACCATTACCAATTTTAGGTAATCACATTACCTAAAACCGTAAAGCCCTTACCAGGCTAAAAAAGTCGGTATCCACTTTTTAAGGGGGGCGTTGTATCCACTTTTTTTCACAAGGCACTAATAGTCATACCATTACAACAGGCATGGTATACAGTTTTCAAAAACGGGCAAAATGGATACCGACATCATCCTTCATAAACAACAAACGCAACCCTTGTGGAGTTGCGCTTGTTGTTTTATAGTAGGTATTGCTTAGTTACCTATAACAGTAGCAGTAATGCGGGCACTCAATACCTGCGAGTCCGCACCCAGGCATTCTCTTACATACAACACTATGGTTTTGGTACCGGCAGAGGCCGCTGTAAGCACAAAGTTGCCTGCCAGTGTAGACCCGGTACCTCCGTTATTACCTCCATCGCCAAACAAACCGCTCCGTATCATTTCACCTTGCGTTCCATCTGTAGTATTGGCTACGTAGTATTCGGTGCAGGCATCATCGTTTGTAGATTGCTGCGAATAGCCGCTGGTAGCTACAAGAATTTTATCTGTGTTAGATGTCACGTTTACTGTAACCTGCACGGCAATGCTGTAAGATGAACTATGATTGTATGGGTTAGTATTAAGCGAGGTCTGAAAATCTTTAATCTGGAAAGCACCGGCTGCCCCGGTTGGCCCCTGCGGACCAGTAGGCCCGGTAGCTCCGTTGTTACCCTGAGCTCCCTGCGGGCCTTGTGCACCCTGTACTCCTTGAGCCCCCTGGTTACCCTGAATTCCTTGTGGGCCCTGCGGACCAGTTGGGCCAGCAACACCTACACCAGTTGGGCCGGTAATGCCTACACCTGTGGCACCTTGTGCGCCGGTAGGCCCTGTGGGGCCGGTGTTACCTATTACCCCAGTGGTCCCCGCAGCGCCGGTATTGCCGGTTGGCCCCGTAGGACCGGTGTTTCCTCCTCCGGCACCTGTAGCGCCAGTAGGACCGGTTGGGCCTGTATCGCCATTGTTACCGTTAGTGCCATTATTGCCCGTAGGGCCCGTTAAGCCGGTGGCACCTGTAGGGCCAGTAGCACCGCCACCCACACCGGTAGCTCCGGTAGGGCCGGTATCGCCATTATTACCTGTAGGGCCGGTAGCTCCGGTATTGCCGGCCGCACCTGTAGGGCCTTGCAAACCTGCAGGGCCTGTAGGTCCCGCTGGCCCAACATTGCTGTTAGCAGCATATAGTGCGTAAGGAACGCTTATCAATTGCGAAGCCCCCATATCGGTATAGGCTCCTGCTCCGTTTAGTTGCACCTCTACCTGTAAATACTTAGCGCCATTGCCCCAGTTAACGGTTCCCAGGTTGTTGCTGCTGCCTATTTGCACATTAACCAATCCAAACTGATTGGCAGTGGTAGCAATTGTTTCGGTATATACAGCCGTACCCGTACTGGTTAAATCGCGAATAGTAAATTTGAGTGATACCGGTGTACCATCAGCTACGGGGTTACCTGCCGTGTTGCGCACCACAGCCTGGTAGTTCATTTGGGCCGGAGCCTGCGCAAATATTGCACCGGCAATTACTGCCAGCAATAAAGTAAATGCAGTTTTAAATAGTGTGTTTATCTGTTTTGTCATATAGGGGATTTTAAGCGTAACGCAAAATAGACAAAAACACCAAAAAGGGAAACTGACTGCATAAAATCAACAATTTTCCTGAAAGCCTAATACACCCATTTCTGGCCTATCAGGTAGGAAACTGTGGACACTGTGCCGGTAAGTACCATGCCCCAGATAATATCAACAATTACCACCACCAGCGGCCATTGCTTAATAGTGGCCATATTGGTAAGGTCGTAAGTAGCATAGCACATCAGGCCGAATAAAGCACCATTCAGCAGGGCTATTTGCCAGCCCCCGCCGTTGATAGCCGGGTTTATGGCAAAATAGAGAATGCCTCCAATATATATCAGGTAGAAAATAACCGCTGCGGCCCAGCGCACTTCGCCGGTAAAAATAAAGCCCAGCTTATCGCGGTAAAAGCTTTTGGCTACCAGGCCCAGCCATAGCATATCCATAGCAAAGAAGATAACAGTGGCAATAACGTATAGCAGCAGGATTTTCATGGTTAAGTGTGGTTTTGAATGAATGTATGTGTTTAGCTCATCATTAAATATGCCATTTTAATAAAAACAAAAGTCGCAGTAGTTTGTTTTAGCCATCGCCCTTTAAAATTGTGGAATATGCCCCGTACAATTTTTACTTATAGTGTAATTCGCTTTCGTAAATTCGCCCTTTATTATTAGTTAACTAAACTATTTCTTTTGACTTTCTCCGATTTTAATTTTGAGCCCACACTGATGGAAGGGCTGTCGTCTATGGGTTTTAATAACCCCACTCCTATCCAACAGCAGGCTATACCCATTATAATGGGTAAAAAAGACCTGATAGCCTGCGCACAAACAGGTACAGGTAAAACTGCTGCATTTCTGTTGCCGAGTATTAATGAGGTGGTTAAAAACCCCGGCGACTATGTGCATACGCTTATAGTAGTGCCCACCCGCGAGTTGGCTATACAAATTGACGAAGCCCTCCAGGGCTTTGCCTACTTTGCCGATGTAAGCCACATCTCTATTTTTGGTGGTACCGGGGGTATAAACTTTGAGCAGGAAAAGAAAGCCCTGACACAAGGTGCTAACATAATTATAGCCACCCCAGGCCGCTTGCTGGCCCACCTTAACATGGGCTATGTGCGTTTTGAAAAAATACAACACCTTATACTAGATGAAGCCGACCGTATGCTCGATATGGGTTTCAGCGATGACCTGAACAAGATTATCAGCTTTTTGCCTAAGACCCGCCAAACGCTTATGTTTTCGGCTACCATGCCGCCTAAAATACGCGAGCTGGCTAAAAAGACCCTGAAAGAAAATCCTGAGCAGATAAACATATCGGTAAGTAAACCTGCTGCCGGTGTAACACAGGGCGCTTATGTAGTGCACGATGCGCAAAAAGTGGAATTACTAAAGGATGTGCTGAATGAGAAAAAGAGCCTTGCCAGTATTATCATTTTTGCATCTACCAAAGACAAGGTAAAGCAGCTTGACCGCGAGTTAAAACGCCTGAAGTTTAATGCCAATGCTATACACAGCGACCTGGAGCAGGATGAGCGCAACGAAGTGCTGCGTAACTTTAAGAATAAAACACTGCAGGTATTAGTGGCTACCGATATTATGTCGCGCGGTATAGATATTGACTCGATTGGTCTGGTAATAAACTTTGATGTACCCCGCGATGCTGAAGATTATATCCACCGTGTAGGGCGCACAGCACGTGCCGAAACTACCGGTACCGCCTATACATTTATCAACCCCGAAGATCAGCGCAAGTTTCAGCGTATAGAGCAATTAATAGATGCCGAAGTACCCAAAATGCCTTTACCCGAAAAGCTTGGTGCCGGCCCCGAATACAACCCGGCTAAAAATGCCGAGCGTGGACGTGGAGGATTTGGTGGCGGCAAAGGTGGCGGTGGACATAAAGGTGGTGGCAAAACAGGTGGTGGAGGTAAACATGGCGGGGGAAGTAAAAGCAGCGGCGGTGGTGGTAAATTCAGGGGAAACAACAAAAGAAGTTAATTAAAGCCCAGCCTTAGTTCAGGCTGAATAGATTGTAGTATATAGCATCAAATAAAAGGGATGGTACCGCGTTAGCAGGGTGAAAACTGATTCTTTGTTTCGTAATGTAGTTCAATCATATCATTCATGTCCGCTGTCTCTCTTAAGTTTCTCAATAAGAATAAAACCGATTTTCATAAAGTAGTTACACAGCGTGTAGACGCTTACTTTAAGGCCAAAGGCATATCTAAAAATGCCGATTGCCGGATGGTGATTAAAACGGTAGTGATGTTTGCCCTTTATTTTATCCCCTATGCTTTCATACTCTCCGGTACATTACCATTGTGGGCTATGTGGCTGGGCACAGCTATAATGGGCCTGGGTTTGGCCGGTATAGGCATGAGTGTGATGCACGATGCCAACCACGGAGCTTACTCATCCAATAGTACTTTAAATCAAATACTGGGATATTCACTCAACATAGTAGGTGGCGATGCCTTTAACTGGAAAATACAGCACAACCAGTTACACCACACCTACACCAATATTCATGGTTACGACCAGGATATACGCCCGCGTATGAACCTGCGCCTAACACCCGCTGTTAAGTTAAACTGGTTACACCGCTTTCAGTTTGTTTATGCCTTTATGCTTTATAGCCTGCAAACTTTTTTCTGGGTGCTGCTAAAAGACTTTATGCAGTTTGGTTTGTATTTGCAGGTGTATCACTCGGATAACAGCTGGCAGCTAAAGGCAAAGCGCCTGCTAAATATTATACTGTTTAAGGCCATATACTTTTTCTATATCCTGGTAATACCTGCCCTTGTGTTAGATATAACGTGGTGGCAATTGTTCCTGGGCTTTTTTACTATACATGTGGTAGGTGGATTGGTACTTACCACCGTGTTTCAATTAGCGCATGTGGTAGAAGGCACCGAATACCCCGAACCGGTGAATGGCGCTATGGAATCGGAATGGGCTATTCACCAAATGCAGACCACTGCCAACTTTGCACCCAACAATAAACTCATTACCTTTTTTGTAGGTGGCTTAAACTACCAGGTAGAGCACCACTTATTTCAGCGCATTTGCCACGTGCATTACCCTGCCATTGCACCTATTGTAGAGCAAACTGCCAAAGAGTATGGTGTGCCGTATATTAAAAACGAAACGTTTGGCTCGGCTGTAGCCTCGCACATACGCCTGCTCAATACATTGGGCGTGCACGAAACCCTGCACATGGCTTCTGATTTTTAGGGAGTCCGATAATTGATTGTTATTAGTTTTGTACCATGGCCGATATATCGAACGAATGGGTACGAAAAAGAGCATCTCCGCTTATACAGTTTACATTTGCCGTGCTATTAGGCTGGTTTGGAATGGGCATGTGCAAATTACTGCATAAGCCGCCGGGCGCAGAATTTTTTGCGGCCTTTCTGGCTATTATACTTTTCTGCTTTATCAATATACTGGTATCGTTTGCCTACGATAGCTTTTTGCGCTATACTATGCCGGGCATTTACCTGTATGTTATACTGGTAATGGTTCTATTCTACTCTGCCAAATCTCTTTCGGGCATCAGCATCTGGACACAGTTTGAATACAAAATGATGCTGGTATCGGTATCTATCTTCTACTTTATGGCCAGCTTTCTGGTGCGTGGGGCCAGGCTAATTATACAAGCAGCAGAAGAAGAGCAGGTTTAGTTCTCTGCACTCTCCCGCTTAAATGGCCGTATTATCAGGCGTATGTTTCTATCGTAGTTAATGTAGTTCCACAGCCAGTTAATGAACACCACAATTTTGTTGCGGAAACCCACCAATAGCATCAGGTGCAGGCCCATCCAGGCCAGCCAGCCCATAAAGCGGCCAAAGGTGAACTTACCTACCTCTACCACCGCCCGGTTGCGGCCCACCGTAGCCATATTACCTTTATCAAAGTACGAGAACTTATCCAGCGTCCATTGTTTTAATGTCTTCTTTATATTGCTGGCAAGTAGCTGCGCCTGTTGTATTGCTACCGGTGCTATCTGCGGGTGGCCGTTGGGATACTCCTTCTGCGCCATTACCGCTACATCGCCAATAGCATACACGTTTTCGTAACCAGTAACTTTGCAGTAGTCATCAATAATAATCCGTCCGCGCTGGTTAATGCTTTCGGGTTTTAATCCGTTAATCAATACCGGCTTAATACCTGCCGCCCATATCAGCGCAGAGGTATGCAATTGCTTTCCGGTTTTGGTTTCTACCACCGTGCCGTCATACTTAGTTACACCGGTATTCAGCCACAATTCGCAGCCCAGTTCTTCCAGGTATTGCGCTGCACGTTTCCGGTTAGTTTCATTCATGGCTTGCAATAGCTCCGGCCCGTTCTCTACAAGTATCACCCGCATTTTTCTAAAGTCAAGTTCCGGATAATCGTTAGGTAGCACATGCTTTTTTAACTCGCACAAAGCACCGGCTAATTCTACACCAGTGGGCCCGCCGCCTACTACTACGTACGTCATTAGCGCCTCTTGTTCTTTCAGGTCGGTAGTAAGCAGTGCTTTTTCAAAATTCTGAAGTATAAGGCTGCGCAGATTAAGTGCTTCGGTTACACTCTTCATGGGCATGGCGTATTGCTCAAAATCTTTTATACCAAAATAATTGGTGGTGCTGCCGGTAGCTATTACCAGGTAATCATACTTCAGCTCACCAATACTTGTTATCAGTTTATTCTCTTCTGCCACTAACTGCTGCACCTGCCCCAAGCGAAAATGAAAATTGCTTTGCCCTTTAAATATTTTACGGATTGGGTAAGCAATTGAATCGGCTTCTAAGCCTGCTGTAGAAACCTGGTAAAGCAATGGCTGAAAGGTGTGGTAGTTATTTTTATCTAACAATACCACCTGCACCGGTGCTTTGGCCAGGCCTTTGGCCAGCTCAAGCCCGCCAAAACCACAACCAATGATAACCACGCGGGGTACTTTTACCTGGGGAACGTTTATATACATGCTGCAAAGTTTGCAACAACTTAGCCAATTATACAAATATGTGCGTGCTAAACGGACTAAATGCGGTACGTAACGGCTGTATGGGTGTATATACCGTTTAAACGCAATAAATGCTTATTTAGCCCCTGTGCAACATGCCCCGCTAAAAGATATAGCCGCCCTTTTTCTACGCATGGGATTTACCGCCTTTGGCGGCCCGGCGGTGCATACTGCTATTATGAAACAAGAGGTAGTTGAGAAAAGAAAATGGATAGACGAGCAGCATTTTCTGGACCTGGTGGGCGCTACTAACTTAATACCCGGACCTAATAGTACCGAGCTGGCAATACATATAGGCCATATTAAAGGCGGGTGGCGCGGGCTGCTGGTAGCGGGGCTGTGCTTTATACTGCCGGCAGTATTTATTACCGGTGTGCTGGCTTATTTTTATAAGCAATACGGCCAGTTGCCGCAGGTACAGCCATTCATTTATGGTATAAAGCCCGCCATTATTGCCATAATACCTGCAGCTATTTACCCGCTGGCAAAAAAATCACTTAAATCGACTTACCTGGCTGTCACAGGTGTAATCGTATTGGCATTATCCTTACTGCATTTTAATGAAGTGTACCTGCTTTTTGGTGCCGGTATTATAGCATTGCTTTACCACTTGGCCAAACAAAATAAAACTACCAATAGCATACTGCCGATTGCTATGTTTAATATCCCTGCTATAACACTCGGTGGTAACCTGCAATTGTTCCTGATATTTTTAAAAATAGGCGCCGTATTATATGGTACCGGTTATGTGCTGTTTGCATTTTTAGATACCGAGTTGGTAACGCGCGGGTTGCTTACCCGCCAGCAGTTGATGGATGCTATAGCTGTAGGTCAGTTTACACCCGGGCCTATATTTTCATCGGTTACATTTGTAGGCTACCAGATAAACGGATGGCAGGGTGCTGTGGCCGCCACGGTAGGAGTATTTTTACCGGCCTTTGTATTTGTAGCCCTGCTAAAGCCTGTGGTAAAAGCACTGCGCAACTCCGTGTTATTTTCTTCCTTTCTGGATGCTGTAAACGTGGCCTCTATCGCTATTATAATTTCGGTGTGCGTTACCATGGCCCGCGAAACTATTACCGATTGGCGCACCATAACAATTGCTGTGGTTAGTTTGGCTATTGCGTTTGGTTACCGGCAAATTAACAGTGCATGGCTGGTAGTGGGTGGTGCTGTAGCGGGCTACCTGCTAAGTCTTGTTTGATGGCCGAGTGTACACATACTATTATTCGCGCCAGCACCCACACACCCCGTCCGGTGCAAAGCCACCGGCCACCCCTCTCAAGAGGGGAAAATACAAGCAGCCAATACAGCTTAAGTCATTTACGTTGGGTGTAAATATAGGCCCACCAGATAAGCAAAAACTGAACAGGCAGGCGTAGGTACAAACCAGCGGCGGACATGCCCCACTCCTGTGCGTGAAGCGCCATGTTAATATTGGCGGGAAAAACAGCTACCAGCAAGGCAATTATTCCCCATGCTGAAATTTTTCGTGTTTGTGGCACCATAACACCTATACCCAATAATATTTCTATAGCGCCACTCAGGTAATTCAACACTAAAGGATAAGGCAGAAAGCCCACCAGCATTTTCATGTAAAAGGCCGGGCTAACGAAGTGATTAATACCTGCCAGCACATACAGCGAACCCATTACATATACCAGGTATTTTTTCATCTTCTTGTTTATAGGCTTTAATGTATTCTGTCTCCGCGCACATCCATTTTCTCCATCAGGCCGGCTTCAAACTGTAGCCATTCTTCCCAGCGGGCAAGTATTTTTTCTTTGCCACCCAGCTCGCAGGCCATATCTAAAAACAGGCGGTAGTGGCCGGCTTCGCTTACCATCAGGTTGCGGTAAAAAGATTGCAACTCCTCATCCCCTATATTTTTAGATAACAGCTTAAAGCGCTCGCAACTGCGCGCTTCTATCAGTGCAGAGAATAACAGCTTCTCGCAAAGCGAATCGGTGCGCGAACCACCGTGGCGCACAAAGCCCATCAACTCGTTCACATACTTATCTTTGCGTTGCAGGCCCAGTTTTAAGTCGCGCTTTTTAAGGTGTTCCAGCACAAGCTCAAAGTGCCCCCACTCCTCTTTTACAATCGGCGAAAGCTGCTCAACCAGGTTGGGGTAATCGGGGTAATTCTGTATAAGCGATATAGCTGTAGAAGTAGCCTTCTGCTCGCAGTAGGCATGGTCGGTCAATATCTCCTCAATGGATTTTCCGGCAAGGTCGGCCCAGCGTGGGTCGGTGGGCAATTTAAGTCCTAACATGTAAGTAAATGATGAGTATTAATGCAACATACAATAACGTAAGTTGAAGCGCGAAGCTAAAAAAGGAAAATTGAACCATCAACAGATTTATGTTTGTCAATAGCACATAGCCAATATCACCAAAATTAACGATAGGTATAGGAGGTACTACCAAGATTAGGTGTAGTAGTACCTATTGCGCCTCTTATACAACCAATAAATATATTGCTATCAATTTCTACTGTTTCAAACGGAGGTATTATTGTGTTCTGCACCACTTTAGAATATGAAAATCCTTCGGTTTGCGAGGCAGTAATTGTTAATGCCGCACTTATTACCACAATAGTGTCGCTTATCTGGCTTTCGAACTTAACCGACAACTTACCGGTACGGTCATTACTACCTGCTGGATTACAACTGGTAGCCATAGCCATATCTTTACAACCGTTGCCCTGGTAGTCATATATAAAGCCCGACACCCGCACTCTAATAATGTTATCCTGGTAGTAATTACTTGAAGAATTATTATCCTTGAATAACTTGGTAACAGATACCGTTGAAATAGAAACGCTGTCGCAATATAAACAGGATGCATCTTCTTCCTTAGCAGATTTATCATAGTTTACTGCATTTGGGTTGGTACATCCCTTTTTACATGAAGCAACAGTAGTTAAAACGAGCGCTATCAGCGCAACAATAAAAAAGGTATAGCGCATGCTTTAATTAAATGGATTTGAAAATCTTACATCGGTAGTGATAGATGGATCTGAAAGGGCTCGCAAAAAAGAAGCAAGGGCCGTTTTCTCTTCCACAGTCATATTCATTTTAATTGGCGCTTTGGTAACAGGGTCTTTCAAAATATCATCCAATGCAGCACTGGCTTTTACTCCTGAATTGTAATGTTCAATTACCTCTTCCAAAGTTTCATAACGCCCATCGTGCATGTAAGGGGCTGTATATACCAGGTTACGCAGAGACGGAATCTTAAACGCTCCGGCAGATGTGCTTTGATTATTTAAATCACCAACCCCCTTATCGGCATACTCTACATCCAATCCTATGTTAGCTGCATTACTTACCGATGAGGTGCCATTATATTCTGAACTAACTATCTGGTCGCCACCAAAATTAGTAGAGCGGTGACACTCATTGCATTGAAAGTTTACGAAAACCTGACGTCCCTGTTGTTCCAATATAGAGAGCTGGTTGCCGTCTGCAGGGCTATTATTACTTCGCATAGCCCTTACAAACTGTGCCAAAGCTTTCGAAATTTTATCGCTGGTAACCTCACTGCTGCCAAAAGCTTTTTGAAAAAGTGCCGGATAAAAATCAATGGAAGAAATTTTCTTCTCCATTATATCAAACCGCTCTAACCCCATTTCAACATGGTGCGCCACCGGCATCAATACCATTTCTTCAAGCGAAGAACTTCTGCCGTCCCAAAAGAAAGTAGCCTTATTACTTTCATTTATAAGCGCAGGCGTATTGCGCAGGGTACTTATGCCTTCGTAACCGATACTCTTTACCATATCATCGGCAAAAGCATTGGACTGCTTGTGGCAGCTGGCACATGAAACAGAATTATTAAGGGATAGGCGCGGATCGTAAAACAAAACACGACCAAGGGCTGCACCGTTGTTCGTTATCTCATTATCAGAAGGTGTATTATCAGCAAAGCTGGAGGATACAGTATAACTATATGCCGTAGCGGGTAAGTGAGGCACAAGAGTTTTTAGCGGCTGCGGCTTATTGCATCCATTAAGTATCAGCGCAAAGGATGCGGCAGTAACAGCGGCCAGAGTTAGTTTCTTTTTCATAGGGGTAAATTTGAAATCAGAAAATAAAAACAAAATAAAGTGATGTAGGCAGAATAAACTCTCCTTTATACTCTGTATCCGTTTTGCGGTCTACATTCTGCTGCGGAAAACTAGCAGATTGTACCTTTCGCTTGTTCCAAGCATACGAATAATAAAAAGCAGTTTCGGTAAACAATGCTATGCGGGGAGTCACATTAAACTGTATACCTAAAAACGGCCCGCCGCCGATAGAGTTAGATGTATTACCCGTGCTTACTATATCAAATGTTGTATTAGCCTTGGTACTGCTAAGGCCATACCTGCCTACTAAATCAACACCGGTTTGCAAATACCATTTCTTACCAAACAAATGCCTGAACTCATAACCTACCCTGTAATCGAGCGCATTATTTTTTGTGATGCGCACCACAACCGTATCAGGAAATTCAGTCTTTTTAGAAAAACTTCCACCTACCGCAAGCCTCAAGCCATGGCTTTTATTAAAGAAACACTTATAGCCCACTATGTAAGGGCTTATAGCAATTGTTTGATTGCTTAAGTTGATTAGTTGCTTTAGAAAAAAGGTAGTGTTTGCAAAAACCTGGTGCTGCGGCCTGGCCTTAGTGGCCACATTTACAGAATCGGCGGTTGCAAACGAAACTAACGATGCAAACAAAAAGCAGGCAAGAATAGTATGCTTCATGGGTTATTACTTACGGGGATAAAAATAAATCATAAAACCAATGTACCAACATACATAGGAAATAATTTTTTTATATTTTTTTTATCTTATCTGCCGCTTCCCGAATAAACTTTATCGCTTAGCCCACCATGCGATACAGATGATATAGCCTTAAGCTGGTAGCGCTCGTTCCAATTGCCGCTGGTGCCTTCCAGTATACGGGTATGGCAATTTACGCAGGTAGCACTGTTGCCTACGGTTACACTAGGGTCTATAGGCGGATGATTAGGATTTGTAGGCGATGGGCCTGCCGGCGTAGGGTTCGATGGATTATCTATCGGTTTAGATGGGTCGGGATTATCTAATATTACAGTAGTAGTATGCGCCGTAGGTTTGTTGGGTGCAACCGGTGTTACAGATTCTTCCTTTTGGCAGCTGTAAAGCAGCAGGCTAAACCCAATGGCAGTAAAAACTGATGTGGCTAATTTGGTTTTCATAGGTGTGCATTTTTCGGTTAAAGAAATGTTAGTGTTATGTTAAAGATAATAATAAAATATACTTGCAAACACACTTTTAGCCGGATTTATTTTCTCCCCGTCCTGGCAAGCCAGATGCGGGGTTGGATTATAGATTCCCTGCTAAAGCAAAAAAGGCCTGACAATCAATATTGCCAGACCTTTTAGTATATCAGTTATCTTACTCTACCTCAGTAGCTTAGAAGAAGCCAGGTATTTTTTATCGGGGTAATACACAAACAGGCAGGTACCGTTTTTAATGGTATTGATAATCTTTTCGTGCTCACCGTAAGGCACCGATGGGCAACCAAAGCTGCGGCCCAGCCTACCAAACTGGCAGATAAAGGTATTGCACACATAATCGGCACCGTGCATTACAATAGCGCGCTCTTCGGCTTTATCATTAAAGCCCGGCTCTTTGCCTTCTAATTTAAGACTAAGGCCATGCTCGCCCACATAAGTGCTTTTGGTGCTATAGAACCCAAGGCTGCTTTTGTGCGATTCTGGCTGGTTGCTGAATACTTTGGCAAACTCTTCACCTGTGTTCCGTCCGTGCGCTACAAGCGTGTTAAACAGCAATGTGCCGCTAACCATATCAATTACATACAGGCGCTTGTTGTTGCTGCTTTGGCTAAAATCGCAGATAGAGATAATGTTTTTGGTTATAGCTCCTTTATCTTTCAGTTTCTGCCAGCCCTTCACTGCTGCGTTGAATGCACTTTCGCTAAGACCCAATTGCTTTAAATGAAGATTGGCATAAATGCCCGGCACCTCAACAGGTTGCGCAACATTATCAATTTCGGCAGGTTTGGTAGCCGATATAAAAACCGCCAGCATAACAAAACAGGCAGCTAGTACGGATAGCCGGTAGAAAGCTCTTTTAGTTGTTTGCATAGTTTGTGTTTGACAAATATAACGATTTAGAGGCGTCTATCTTTTAGGTGCAAAGGCCATTTAGCATTTGTTACAGTCCGTTAACACAGCCTTTGCGGTAAACAGATGAAATATGGCGGTGAATGAAAAAACAAAAAGCCCAATCGCTAGCTGCGAATGGGCTTTTTTATATTAAACAGGTAGCTAATTAAGCTGCTGCTACTGGTTCTAAAACGTGTATAAACTGGCGGTCGTTTTTGCCTTTGGTAAACTTAACCATACCTTCTACTACTGCGAAGATAGTGTGATCTTTACCAATCATTACACCATTGCCGGGGTGGTAAACTGTACCACGCTGACGAACGATAATGTTACCAGGTATAGCGAAATCGCCACCGAATATTTTAATGCCTAAGCGTTTGCTGTGGCTATCGCGTCCGTTCTTTACCTTACCTTCACCTTTTTTATGTGCCATGACTTCTTGGTTTTACTTTTATTAGTGATTACTTGATTTTTCTGATTAATTACGCAATGCTCTCGATAGAGATTTGAGTTAAAGATTGACGGTGACCCTGGGTCTTTTCGTAAGTCTTTCTTCTTTTCTTCTTGTAGATGATAACTTTATCATCTTTCAGGTGTTCAACAATTTTGGCGTTTACCTTAACACCAGATACAGTAGGCGTACCTACAGTTACAGTGCCGTTGTTATCGGTTAAAAGCACACGGTCAAACGATATTGCATCGCCTTCGTTGCCTTCAAGGCGGTGAACGTAAATTTTCTTGCCGGCTTCTGCCTTAAACTGCTGTCCTGCTATTTCTACTATTGCGTACATATTCTTAAATTTGGGAGCGCAAATATAATGGTTGAAACCTAATTACCAAATCCAATTTAAGGCTTAATCGGTAGAAAATAATGAAAATCCGCAGAAAGCTTATAATTAGTCTATAAGTCGGCAGCCCACCGCCTGCAAAAAGCCTAAAAAAGTATTGGAAACATTAAATTCAAAAGGTTTTGCTGTATTTATTAAAGATTGAGGACTGCCTATTGTCGGCAGAATCTGTCAACTATTCCTTTTAACAAGGTTGGCACTGGAATTGACCTAATGGAAATCCCTTATTATTATACTACAATTAAGATACGATGGACAAGAAGGATATGATGGATTTTTTACAGCAAAGTGGTACCGATGAAGAAGTGGATTTTTTGCCCATTTTGCCCGAAGAAGACGGTGCAGATGGCAAAAAACTGGATATACCGGCTATTTTACCAATACTACCCTTGCGCAATACAATTTTGTTTCCGGGGGTTGTTTTGCCTATTACTGTTGGGCGGGATAAGAGCATTATAGCGGTCAAAGAGGCATATAAGGCCAATAAATTGATAGGCGTAGTCGGTCAAATTGACGCAAGTATAGAAGAACCAGAGTTTAAGGATATTTTCAGGGTAGGCACGGTAGCCCAGATTTTGCGCATGATTAAAATGCCCGATGGCAGCACCACAGCTATTATACAGGGCCGTAACCGCTTTATTACCAAAGATTTAATACAATCGGAGCCATTTATCAAAGCAGGCATAGAAGTGTTGCAGGATATTATACCTGTAAACGATAAAGAATTTGACGCCAGTATGATGAGCATTAAAGAGCTGGCCGGCAACATCATTAAGCTAAACCCGCAAATACCGAGCGAAGCCGGTATTGTACTGAAAAACATAGGCAGCCCTGTTACGCTTACCCACTTTATTTCAAGCAACCTCAATATATCTATAGCCGAAAAGCAGGCCCTGCTTGAGATTGCCGATATGAAAGAGCGTGTGCGTTTTGTGCTGGAGCACCTGAACAAAGAAATTCAGATGCTGGAAATGAAAAACCAGATACAAGGCAAGGTGCGTCAGGAGATGGACAAACAGCAGAGGGATTATTTTCTATCGCAGCAGCTAAAGACCATACAGGATGAGTTGGGCATGAACAGCAGCGATAAGGATGTGCAGCGCCTGCGCGAGAAGGCTGAAAAAATGAACCTGCCTTTAAAAGCCAAAGAACAGGTAAATAAGGAGTTGGATAAACTACAGCGTATGAACCCCGCCGCTGCCGAATACAGCGTGGTGCTTAACTATGTAGACCTGATACTGGAATTGCCATGGGGTGTTTATACGCAAGATAACTTTGATATTAAGCACGCTAAAAAAGTGCTGGATGCCGATCAATACGGTATAGATAAAGTGAAGGAGCGTATATTGGAATACCTGGCTGTGCTGAAGCTAAAGGGCGATATGAAAAGCCCTATACTTTGTCTGGTAGGCCCTCCGGGAGTGGGTAAAACAAGCCTGGGACAAAGCATAGGCCGTGCCCTTGGCCGTAAGTATGTTCGCATAGCCTTAGGCGGTCTGCACGATGAAGCCGAAATACGCGGGCACCGCAAAACATACATTGGCGCTATGCCGGGCCGCATTATCCAAAGCCTTAAAAAGGCAGGCAGCAGCAATGCGGTGTTTATTTTAGATGAAATAGATAAAATAGGCAGCGATTACAAAGGCGACCCTAGCTCGGCGCTATTAGAGGTGCTTGACCCGGAGCAGAACAACGCATTTTACGATAATTACCTTGAGCTGGAGTATGACTTGAGCAAGGTACTGTTTATAGCTACTGCCAATAGCCTGCACACTATACAGCCAGCCCTGCGCGACCGTATGGAGATAATACAGATAGAGGGCTATAGCATAGAAGAGAAGCAGGAGATTGCGAAAAAGCACTTGCTGCCTAAGCAACTGGCTAACCACGGATTGAAACCTAAACAGGTGCAAATAGCCGATAAGGTACTTGAGCGCCTGATAGAGGAATATACTAAAGAGAGCGGCGTGCGCGAGCTTGACCGCCAACTGGCATCGGTAATGCGCAACGTAGCAAAAAAGGTAGCCCTGAAAGAAAAATACAGTTCATCTATCAAGGGTGAAGACCTGGGTAAAATACTGGGCCCTGAAAGGTTTGATAAGAGCATATACACCGAAGAGAACCAGCCCGGCGTATCGGTGGGCCTGGCGTGGACACCTTATGGTGGCGAGATTTTATTTATAGAATCTACCCTGAGTAAAGGCAACGGTGCAGTAACTATTACCGGTAACCTGGGTGATGTAATGAAGGAGTCGGCTACCACGGCAGTAACCTTTTTAAAAGCTAATGCCGAAAAACTGGGTATAAACCCCGAAATTTTCAGCAAGGTAAATGTGCATGTGCACTTTCCCGAAGGAGCAACACCCAAAGATGGACCAAGTGCCGGTATAACTATACTTACCGCATTGGCATCGCTGTTTAGCCAGCGCCGTGTAAAGCCATTTTTAGCTATGACGGGCGAGATTACCCTGCGCGGCAGAGTAATGCCGGTAGGTGGCATAAAAGAGAAAATACTTGCCGCCAAGCGCGCCGGACTGAAAGAGATTATTATGTGCGCCCGCAATCAAAAGGATGTAGAACAAATAAACCAGGATTACATTAAGGGCATGAAATTCCATTTTGTAAAAACAATGGATGAAGTAATAGAACTTGCCCTGATGAAAAACAAGGTTAAAAACGGTATTGACATCGCCGCGTTTTTGGTAAAAGAGAAAACAGAGGAGAAGAAATAAATAGGCAGCAGTTCGCAGTTGGCAGTCGGCTTAATATACAAACAGCCCTTACAATTACTTGTAAGGGCTGTTTGTATATTAAGCCAGAACAGATTTGTCACCAAATTGTAAAATTTAGCACAAGGCCAATCACAGTTACAGCCTCTCTCCTACTTAGTGCGTTTTAGTAGTAAGTTTTTTATACTTTAGGACCGTAAAGAAGCCGACTTAATGAACAACACTAATAAATTGAAGTGCCTTATACTGGCATTTATTTTAATCACTATAGCAGCCTGCAAAAAGGACGCAAAGACGAATTGGGATACCGAAATGCTGGTGCCTATTGCCACCAGTAATTTATCGCTACAAAATCTAATAACGGACACTGGCATCATTACCAATTCCGACCAATCGCTTACACTTGCGTTTAAATCTACTTTGTTTCAGCTAAGTCTTGCTGATAAACTTATACGTATTCCAGATACAGCTATTGGGCAAAGATTCACATTAGATAGTTTCCGGCTTCCAAACCAAAGTGTGCGGTTTCCGGTTACACTCGGTTACCTGGCAAATGCCATGCTTCAAACACCTAATACAGCCATATTTGGCCAATATCTTATAGACAATCAAGGCTTTGATGCAGTTATACCCGCGCTCAACGGATTCAATACACCACCATTTCACTTTGATGCTACCGCTTACTTTGACAGCGCAGTGCTACTTTCGGGCGTTGTGCAGCTATGGGTGGTAAATGGATTTCCGATTCCTATAAGCGGAGGCACTTTAGTTCTTCAAAACTCAGCGGATGGCAGTTTTATAGCCTCACAAAACATTCCTTATATCGATAAGGATGACTCTGCTTATATAGAAATACCCATTGGCGGCACGCGTATAACCAGCGGTTTAAATTTTATTGTAAACAACCTAAGCACCCCCGGTAGCAACAATGTAGCGGTTCCTATAGATACAAATGACACTTTGCTGCTGCGCATGTTTGTAACTAAAATGCGTGTATCAGAAGCCTGGGCGCGGTTCCCAAGTCAGGATCTGGTAAGTGTTACTGAAGACGTTACGCAGGTGATAGAAGACAGGAAATTTACTTACGTAGATGCCCGGTCAGGGTTCCTGCATATTTTCATTACCAGTTCATTAGAAGAAAAAATGTATCTGGAATATACACTGGTAGGCGCTTACGATAAAGCCGGCCGACCGCTAAAAGTATATACCACGGTACCCGCCGCGCCAACAAATGGAACCGTTACAATTGATAGCATCATTGACATATCGGGGCTTGCCATCAACTTAACAGGTAAAGACGGGACTAAATTCAACACCTATACACAAAAGGTAGTAGCACGGATCGACTCCTCGGGTATTACCAGGCACTTTACCTCATCAGACAGCCTTAATATTGTTTATGAAATTACCGAGGTAGCACCTAACTATGTGAAGGGCTATGCAGGGACAGATGATTTATCGCAAGTAGATACAACTGATTTTGCTTTCCTGGATATGTTTCAAAGCGGAACAATTGACTTAGAAGATGTAAGTATGAAAATAAGCGTAGAAAACGGCATTGGAGTAGATGGAGAAGTGCGCATTAAC
>DATGWP010000195.1:0-19367 GCA_035299425.1 Chitinophagales bacterium
TATAGAAGATAACAACATTGGTTTTGCCCTACGCATACACGGCAGCGATACACTGGATAAGCTGCGCGTAGCCGGCGATTTTCACCAGGACAGCACCAAAAGCTATGCGCTATTTTTAGATAATGACCGCCTTATTATAGGCAACGAGCGCTGGACGCTGAGCGAAGACAACTACATACGCTTTGGCAGCAAGGGCCTTTACTTCAACAACTTTAAGCTAAACAACAATACGCAGGCGCTTTCCATTGTATCGGCCGAAACCGATAACGGCTCTATCAAAGCAAAGTTCGACCGGTTTGAATTAGGGAGCCTTTCGCAGATAATTGAAACCGATACGCAGTTTATCCGCGGGGTGATGGATGGCTTTGTAGAGTTCCGCAACCTTAAAAAGACACCCGCTTTTGTATCAGACCTTACTATAAAAAATGCGGCCTTTCAGCAAACACCTATTGGCGATATTGCACTGAAAGCCGATAACCTTACCGCCAGCAAATACATGGCCCAGCTAACGCTTAGCGGTAACAAAAACGATGTGCATGTTATAGGTTCTTACACCGCAGCCGGTGCCACCAATGCCCTTGATTTTAAAGTGGATATAACCAGGCTAAACCTGAATACTATCGAGCCGTTTACGGCAGGACAGCTGCGCCGCACCAAAGGCTATATAACCGGCGATTTAAAAGTAACAGGTAAGGCCACGCAACCGGTCG
Organism: Chitinophagales bacterium; assembly: GCA_035299425.1. Lineage (GTDB taxonomy): Bacteria > Bacteroidota > Bacteroidia > Chitinophagales > LD1 > Bog-950. The sequence goes on from DATGWP010000195.1 coordinate 711, forward strand.
TAGTGGGCGATGTATATTTTAAAGATGCCGGTTTCAACCTGGCTTACATCAACAACTACCTGCGCTTAAAGGATGAACACATTGCTATTGATGGCAAGGGTGTTTATTTCCGCCAGTTTACTATTCTCGATTCGCTGGGGCAAAAGGCAACGGTAGCCGGTGCGGTGTATACCTCCGATTTTAAAAAGATGCGTTTTGATGCCAACGTATCTACCAACAACTTTACAGTGATGAACACCACCATAAAGGATAACCCTTTGTTTTTTGGCCATGTGCTGCTTAACAGCGATATCAGCATAAAAGGAACCGAGGTTTTACCTATTGTAGATGTGGATGCCAAACTGCTGGATGGTACCAATATTTCGGTGGTGCTGCCATCGGCTAAAATAAGTACCGATAGGGGAGAAGGCGTGGTAATGCTGATAGACAGCGAACAGGTGATGACAAATGATGTGAATGTAGACAGCCTGATGATAGGGCAGCTAAAGGGCATTAAACTAAAAGCAAACCTGGAGATTACACCGCGCACTACGCTTAAGCTTATTGTAGATAAATCGTCCGGTGACTCACTGGTGATACGCGGTGAGGGCCGGTTGAGCTTTGCCATGAACGAAAGCGGCAACCAGAACCTTACCGGTACGTATTACATCAACTCGGGGGCTTATAAGGCTACGTTCCAGAAGGTGGTTAAGCGCCAGCTTACTATAGCACCCGGTGGCTATATTACATTTAACGGTAACCCTACCGATGCCGTGGTAGATATTACGGCGGTGTATACAGTTAAAACCCCACCGGCAGATTTGCTGAGCACAGAACTGGCAAGCTCTACATCCGGTGAGCGCAACGTGTACAAAAAGCCGATGATTTTTAAGGTGCTGATGCGCATGAAGGGGGAATTGTTGAAACCGGAGATAAGCTTTAAGCTGGATATGAACGAAGCCGACCAAAACGCTTTTGGCGGCACGGTGTATTCCAAAATAAATTCGCTGAACAACGACCCGAGCGAACTGAACAAGCAGGTGTTTGCACTAATAATTTTAAATAAGTTTATACCGGCAGGCATTGGAACTGCCGGCGAGGGCGATGGTTATGCTACGGCGGCCACTAATATGGCGCGCAATAGCTTAAACCAGGTACTTACCGATCAGCTTAATGCACTATCGGGGCGTTATATTAAATGGGTAGATTTGAGCGTGGGTATCAACAGTAATGATGAATATACCACTGCGGGTGTTAATCAGGGTACGCAGGTAAGTGTAGGAGTAAAGAAGAGTTTCTTTAAAGAAAGGCTTTCGGTGCAGGTGGGTACAAGCGTAAATGTGCAGAACAACAACGGTGAGGTAAAAGGTACAGACGCCAACAGCCTTACCGGCGATATAGTGGTGGAGTATAAAATAAATTCTGACGGCAGCCTGCGTTTTAAAGCCTTTAGAGAAAACCAGTATGAAGGTTTGATTGATGGTTCGCTGTATAAAACCGGTGTAGGGGTGGTTATAAGCAAAGATTACGACAGCGAGAAAGAAATTTTCCGTAAAAAAACTGCGGAAGAAAAGGCGCTGGAGAAAGAGCAAGAGTTGCGTGATAAAGAGGAAGCCGCTGCCGCAAAGGCAGAGCGCATAAAAGCACGTGAAGAAAGAAAGGTAGAACGGGCAGCGCGCAAAGCAGCGAAGAAGGCAGGAGTGGAGTATGTGCCACCGGTGCCGGCAGAGCCGGTGGAGTAGAGAAGTAAAATAGTGAGCGTCATTGCGAGGAGGCGCTTTGGCCGACGAAGCAAATGAAGCGAAGCGGAATTCATGAATTCCTTCAAATAGGAACAAGCATGAATAATCTCACTACTATAGGCGCTGTGTAAAGCTAAACGTGCCTTTGGTAGCTAGGAGATTGCTTCGGCAACCCGACCAGAGCGCCGGGTCTCCTCGCAATGACGATGTTTGTTTTTTTATAAAAATTAAGAAGGAGTAAAACAACCGGTGACCAAATTACTTACATATACAGCCTGCCTGTTACTACTGCTGCAAAGCGCCTGCACGGGGCTTAAGCACGTACCTAAAGGCGAGCTGCTTTATACCGGTGGAAAAATTACCGTGATAACCGGAGAGAAGATCAAAGGCAAGGGCAGCGTTAAAAGCGATGCCAAAAGCGTAATACAGCCCGAGCCTAACAAAACCTACCTGGGCATGCGCCCTGCACTGTGGTTGTATTACGTGGTTAAGAAGCCCAAACGCAAAAAGGGCCTGCGGGTGTGGCTGCGCGAAAAAGTTGCTGAAGAACCTGTTTATCTTAGTAAGGTAGATGTGCCGCTGGTGGTTAAGGGCATTGATGCCATGTTGTATAATACCGGTTACCTGGATAGCTACAGCGACTATGAAATTAAACCATCCAAGAACGGCAAGACGGCCTCTATCAACTTCCGTATATTTTTAAAAAAACCGTATACTATTGATGAAGTAGCCTTTCCGGTAGATTCATCGGCGCTTAGCCAGATAATTGCTGAAACAGCTGATAAAACTTTGCTAAAGAAAGGAGATAAGTATAGCCTTGAAACGCTGCGCAAAGAGCGCGCGCGCATTGATGATTATATGAAGGAGCGCGGCTACTATTACTTCAATCCCGATTTTATTTTGTTTGGTATGGATACCGTGAACGAAACACGCACCGTTAAGCTGTATACTACTGTTAAGAAAACCACACCGGCCAAGGCACGCATCATCTATCGAATAGGCGAAATAAACGTGCACCCTGGTTTTAAAAAGGGCGATACCACCCGGTTTGAGACACAATTGATACGCCGTATTAATTATTTCAAAGAGTCGAATTATATAAAGCCGCGCGTGGTGGTGCGTTCTGTTTTCTTCCGCCGCGATAGTATTTACGATAAGCGCCGCCACCAGATGACGTTGGGCCGCCTGAACGGCTTAGGCGTATTTAAATTTATAAACGTAGATATTACCGATAAGGATACTACAGTGCCAGGCTTTCTTGCTGTAAACATTTTACTTACGCCACTGCCTAAAAAATCGTTGAGCTTAGAGGTGCAGTTGGCTACAAAGAGCAATAATTTTATAGGGCCGGGTATTAATGTTTCGTTCCGCAACCGCAATGCGTTTAAGGGTGCCGAGTTACTTATACATAACATCCGCGCGTATTTCGAAGCGCAATACAGCGGCGAGTATAAGGGCCAGTTTACTTACGAGATTAACCCCAAGGTGGAGTTGGATATACCGGGCTTTATACCGCGTTTTAAGGTACGCAACCGAGGCAACGGCAACCGGTTTCTGCCGCGCACTAAAATCAGTTTAGAATACTCTTACCTCAGTCGCGTGGGCTTTTTTGATATGAACTCGTTTAAGCTGGGCATAGGTTACAAGTGGAAACGCAACCTGATGATAGACCACGACCTTACACTCTTAAATGTGAATTATTTTAATGTGTATCGCAAAACCGATAAGTTTAACGAGCTGATTACCGATAATATTTTGCTGCGCCGCAGGTTCGAGAGCCAGTTTATTGCCGGCATAGCCTACTCGTTTTATTACAACGAACAGGTTAAGCCAAAGAAAAACCAGTTTTATTTTAACGGCAATATAGAAACCGCGGGCAACGTGCTGGCAGGTATCAGCCAGGGTATAAACAAGCGGCCTGTCAACTCAGCTAACCCGTCGCAGGTACTGGGCGTTAACTTCTCGCAGTTTCTGCGCATGGATATTGATGTGCGCGACTATGTACATACTTCTAAAAACACCATGCTGGCTTTCAGGCTTATTGCGGGCTGGGGTTTTCCGTATGGCAACTCGCAGGCGCTGCCTTACAGCCGCCAGTTTTTTGCCGGTGGTGCGTATAGTGTACGGGGTTTTACGGCCAACTCACTCGGCCCCGGTGCCTACTCGCCGCCCGATAGTGTGCGCAATGTGTTTTACCTGCAGCAGGGTGGAGAGATAAAGCTGGAGGCCAATGCCGAATTCCGGTTCCCGATATTTGGATTTTTGAAAGGCGCTGTATTTGTAGATGCCGGTAACACCTGGCTTAACCGGGCTAATAAAGATGCGCCTGGGGGCGAGTTTAAAGTGAAAAATGTGTGGAAGGAAATAGCGCTGTCTACCGGTGCTGGCGTGCGTGTAGATTTAAACTTCTTTGTGTTCAGGTTAGATGTGGGTATTCCTCTCCGCAAGCCATCGCTGCCCGAAGGCGACCGGTGGATCATCAACGACCTCAAGTTTAAGAACGTAGTGTTCAACCTCGCGTTTGGGTATCCTTTTTAGCCGGTATGAAAGCACCAAAGCTTATATTGATGCGTAGGGGCATAGCATGTTAGCCCTTTACCTTGATAAATTCTAATCCCATTTCGTCCTGTATCAAAATGTACTTATAAGCACTTGTGGGTTTTGTATTGGTTTTCATGATGTATGTCTTTTAATGGGTTAACTGATTTCTATGCACACTATATTTCAAACCGCGTGCCTGTATTTATTAAACGTAAAAGCGGACAAAATGATACAGCATACGGGTTCGCAACTGACAAATTTTGCAACAAAGTTTACTTGCATCTGCCTAAAGGTCGGTAGAGAATATGAACATGTTTGTGGGTTTAGGTGTTTATACTAAGTAATAGTAGGTAAATTGAGTAAGCTGCAATGCTTTAGATTAAGGTTTGACACGTAGTCAGGTAGCGAAGAATGAGGCTAATGCGGAGAAAACTTTACCCTGCTTCATGTTTTATGTCGTTGTGACTTTAATCATGCTTACCTGTTATTTCACTGTAGTAAGATGGGATTAGTAAAAGTTTTGCTGGTTGATGTCGTATTAAGCAACAATGCAGACATAAAACTTATACAAATTTACTCATTCCGAAAAATGTAATATGTCAGACGAAAAGTATCTACTTTCAATTGGGAAGAAAATTCGCGACAGGCGAAAGGAGAAGAAATTGTCACAAGATGAAGTGGCTGCTCTGTGTGATATAGAGAAAGCGAATTTATCGCGTATAGAGAATGGTAAGACGAATTCAACTATCCTTACCTTGAGAAAGATTAGCCTGGTGCTGTTCAATCATACTTCCGAGCTCTTTCTGGATTAAGCTTGTTGGATGATTTTGCTTTGGCTCAATTATAATCTCAGGTTCAAGCCGAATGTAGGTATTTTCTATATCCCTGTAATTATTGCTTTGCGGTTTATCATAACACGCAGTTTATCTTGCCGGGTTTTAAGGCTTTTGTAATAAAGCGCGTACAACTATAGCAGTATCAGATGACGGTTTAATTTGTATAATAAGGTAGTTTAGGTTGTAGTAAGTGGATATTAATAGACCTTATCTTTTATGTTGTTCGGTGCAGGGTTGTTGCATAGTAGCCGAATAGCTCCCGGTAACATAGTAACCTGCATAGGAGTGTAGCCGGCAAACTCACCATCCATATCAATAGGAAGTTTTTGGGCAGAATCTATCTGCACGGTAGCGGCGCTGTGGTAGCTCATTTGCGGATGCACAATGGGTTTACACTGGCGCACTTTGCCCAGGTTAAGCAGGTAATCCCACAACGAAATTTCGGCACCAAGCACAATGGCAAACTGGCCATCGGTGGGGTTAGCGTGAGGGGCAATGCCAAGGCCTGCGCCAAAGTATTTGCCATTGGCAATAATGTAGCTTAGTATTTTTCCGTTGTAAAGAAAGGTATCGGCTTTTGCCTGCACCGGTTGATGTTTAAAGCTTAAGAAGCCGGATATGATGGCCCTCTGAAAGGTGATAAAGGCCCCCATCCATTTATTGTAGCCCGCCAGTTTTTGAGCTATAATGCCGCCCAGCCCAACATCGGCAATGTTGATGAAATAGCGTGCCACATCGGCACCGGTGCCGTCTTTTAGTTTTATATGGCCTACATCTATAGCGGTTACCTGGTTGTTATTTATTAGTTGTTTTAACTCAGCAAGATTGTTTTTTACACCAATTGTTTTTGCAAAATCGTTACCTGTGCCGCAGGGCAGGAGGCCGCATATCACCTGTTCGTTATTCGATAGCATAATGCCATTTATTACTTCGTTCATGGTGCCATCGCCACCAGCGGCAATTACGTAGCTGCCTTGCAGGGCAGCCTGCTTTGCAAGGTTAATGGCATGGCCGGCATGTTCGGTATAGTAAAAGGCAACCGTATGGGTATCTCCAAATATCCGGCGCGCCTCATCTACCAGCTTTGTGTTGCTGCGATGCTTGCCGTGGAGAATGAAACTGAGTGTGGGCATGACAAAGTTTAAAGTTGAACTTTTAAAGTCAGGATACAGAATGCAATGGAACGCTGATTTTTATTAATGTGGTTATAAATATTGATTATAAAATCATTCTTATAATGATGATAGTAATCATCACCGCTCTATTGCCCTTTGTATTTTTTTGAAAACCGGCAAGGGGTTACACATCAAAAAACTTTGCGGCGCTTGGCACTACCATACTATTGGGAAAGAGGTTAGCGGCCACGGCCCCTACTTTGTTGATGATGCCAGGCACCACCACAGCTTTGTTTTTAAGCAAGCCGCTAATACCCAACCGTGCCACCACATCGGCCTTCATCATAAACTGAGCATTTTTTTCAATTACCTTATCCATACCGGCGGGGGTAAAAAAATCGCTCTCGGTACCACCTGGGCAAAGGGCGGTTACACTTACCTTGCTGCCGCGCAACTCGTACCGTATAGCCTGGCTAAAAGCCAGCATAAACGATTTGCTGGCACAATATACCGCCATATAGGGTGTGGGCTGAAATGCGCCTGTGCTACAGGTATTAAGCAGGTAGCGGCGTTGGGTAGGGTCACTATTATTTAAAAATTCGTGAGCCATGCGTATCATGCCATCCATATTAAGGTGCATTACTTCCAGGTGCTTATCCAGTGGCTTTTCATCAAAGCGGCCAAAGTAGCCCATGCCCGCGTTGTTGATGAGCATGTTTACGTTCCAGCCATTTTGTTTTACCCATTCAAAAATCTTTTTGTGCACGGCGTGGTCCAGCAGGTCGCCGTTATGGGTTTGCACTTTTATGTTGTGCTTGCTCTCAATGTCGGTGGCCAGGTCTTTTAATAGTTGCTCGCTGCGGGCTACCAGTATCAGGTTCATGCCGCGGCCTGCGCACTCGTAGGCAAAAGCTTTACCAATACCTTTGCTGGCGCCGGTAATAAGTGTGTAGTTCATGACCGAAATGTAAGCAAATAGAAGTAAATAGGTTTAGGGAGTTTACCCACCCCGGCGGATGGAACAGGGATAGGATACTAGATGCTGGAGCTATAAAATAAAAGCACCTTGATGCGGATGCTGTCAAGGTGCTTTTTGGAAGTACCGCGTAGGGGAATCGAACCCCTATTACCTCCGTGAAAGGGAGGCGTACTAACCGTTATACGAACGCGGCTTGTTTTAAGAGAGCGCAAAAGTAAATTTTTTTCCGAAGTAGCAAACCCTTGGCGCAATTTTTTTCAAAATCTATAAATAAAACAGGCTTGCCTTTGACAAATGCTGCTTTAGCTCTTGTTTATAGGTTAATTAATACATTTACTTTTATGATTAATACCTACAATCAGCTTATTATAGGCTCGGGCTTTGCCGGGCTGTGTGCAGCCATAAATCTTAAAAAGCAGGGCGAAAGCAATTTTATAATACTGGAGCGCAATGCCCATTTGGGTGGCACCTGGTACGATAATCATTATCCGGGGGCAGCTTGCGATGTAGAGTCTCATCTTTATTCCTTCTCTTTCGAGCCAAATCCTGATTGGAGCCGTGAGTTTGGCCCGCAACAGGAGATTTTGAAATATATGGAGCATTGCGCCGCTAAGTATGATGTGGCCGGCCAAATTCTTTACAATCAGAATGTGAAATCGGCCGTATTTAACGAAACAGAAGGCACCTGGAGTGTTGAAACCGAAAAGGGAGAAAAATATAGTGCCAAAGTTATCATTAGTTGCTCGGGTGGATTAAGCCAGCCCATGTATCCCGATATTAAAGGCCTTAATGATTTTAAAGGGCAGATGTTCCACTCAGCTAAGTGGGATAATACATTTAAGCCTAAAGGTAAAACGGTGGCTGTAATAGGCACCGGTGCAAGCGCTATACAGATTGTGCCCACCATTGCACCCGATGTTAAGCAACTTTATCTTTTTCAGCGCACGCCACCGTGGGTAATGCCTAAGCCTGATGGAGATATTGGGCCTGTGCGCAAGTGGTTGTATAAAAATCTGTCTTTTACCCAGCGCATGCACCGGAGCCGTTTATACTGGCAGCATGAGTTAATGGCCATAGGGTTTATTAAAAACCAGGGTTTGTTGAAGCTAGGTAGCAAACTGGCTTTGCGCTATTTAAAACGTACCGTGCCTGACGATAAACTGCGTGCTAAACTTACTCCCAACTATACCATGGGTTGTAAGCGCGTTTTAATATCCAATGAATATTATCCATCGCTTACCCGTACTAACGTAGAAGTTGTGACTGATAGTATAGCAGAGATAAATGCTACCGGTGTGCTTACAAAAGACGGGCATCAGCGCAATGTAGATGCTATTATTATTGCAACCGGATTTCAGGCCAGCGAGCAGGTAAGCCGCTTTGCGGTAAAAGGCCGCAATGGTGCCGACCTGAATGAGGTTTGGAAAGATGGTGCCGAAGCTTATTTGGGTACAACGGTAGCGGGTTTCCCCAATATGTTTTTGGTGGTGGGGCCTAATACCGGTTTAGGGCACAGTAGCATGCTATTAATGATAGAGGCGCAGGTAAACCTGATAATGGAAAGCCTGAAGGCCCTTAAGCAGAAAGGCGCAAAATATATAGACCTTAAGCCACAGGTGCAGCGCGATTACAACAACGAGATACAAAGCCAATTGGCCAACACCGTATGGCAAAACGGCGGTTGCGTAAGCTGGTACCAAATGCGCAATGGTAAAAACGTAACACTGTGGCCCGGCTTTACTTTTACGTTTATGAAACGGACTAAGAAATTTGAAGAAGAGAAATACGAAATAGTTTCTTAGGCGGTATTCGCATTTATCTTATCAAGGTCAAATTTCCTTTTTGGTTAAATGTTTTGCCATCTACAGCCGCGGCATCTACGTAGTAAACAAATACGCCCACGCTTTGCAGGTTGCCACGGTGTGTGCCGTCCCAGCCACGCTGCAGGTCGCTTAGCTCGGTTGCATCGTTTGAATCATACACCAATTCTCCCCACCGGTTGTAGATGCGTATCCGGTACTCATTAATGTTGGTGCCAAACACAGTAAAGAAATCATTGGTGCCATCGCCATTAGGCGTAAACGCATCGGGAATATCAAGGTCGCTTATACAGTCTTTTATCTCAATATTTACACTATCGGTAACAGTGCTACACAAGCCTGCCACCGATGCTATGTAAAGGCCCGGGGTGTTTATGTCTATTTCTTCGCCAATAGTACCAGTGCTCCATTGCGTATTGCTTATGCCGGTGCTAAGTGTATGCCTGAAAACCTGGCAGAACGAAGTATCGGGCCCCAGATCGAACACCGGAGGTGAAGAAGGCCGCACGGTTACACTGGCCGTATCCGTGCAAATGTAGCGGCTGGCCACCAGCTGTACCAGTATGTCGCTACTATCTACCACAACAAATATGCTGGTAAGTGTATCGGTCAAGGCAGCGTTGTTTACTATCCATTGATAGCTAAGCTCCATAAAACCAGTGTTCTGAAAATATACAGTATCACCAGCACACACATTAAGCCCGGAGTTGCTTAGCTCGGCCTTTACCGTATCGCAATTAAGGCAGCTATCAATTACACTTACACTTAAGCTGCTGCTTATACCGCAAGTGTCGTTTACTATCATGGTGTAACTGCCTAAAGGTATATTAGGTAATATGCCAAATGTGCTGTAAGTATTAATAGGAGGGTAGCCCGCTATGCTTATATAAAATGGCGGAAACCCGCCTGAAATAGTAAACGGAATGTCTGCTACTTCTGTTTGCCCGCATACAGTTACATTTTCAGTGTTTAGCTGAGGTATAGAATGAGGACCAACATATATTACCATGCTATCTAAAAAACAGGTTTGGTTACCGTTTGCAATGCTATCGCCGTTAAATACTACTATGCTGTCTTTTAAGTAAACGCGGGCTATGTATATGCCGGTATCCAGGTCGGCAAATATGGCTGTATCGCCTACAAACGAGCCCGGTGTGAGCAATGTGTTATCGGGAGTTTCCAGCGTAAACCTAAACGGGCGTGGGCTTACACAGCCGCTTGAATTTGAATAAGAAAGTACCAGGCGCACCAGGCCTTCGTTAATACAGTTAGTAAAGTGCTGTTCGCTGAACTGACTGGTAACGCCAAAATCCTGGTTGACCGAGCAGCCACTATCTGATACCAACGTGTAGCGACCGGGTGGAACATTAAAGTTAATACCATTACCAGGGCCAGCCGGAGCTTCATTATACTTTACAGCATTGCTATCTACCAGCGAGTACATTTCCGGCAGGTCGGGGTTAGAGTAGCGCACTATCATGCGCAATTCGCAATTAGTATCAAAATAAGGTACGGTGCAATAGCCGTTCATGTGGGGTATGTAAAAACTCACTTCACCATCTTTACATAGGTCATAACTCAAAACGACTTTGTACACACCGGTAGCAAGATTTGAGAATATACCGGTGGTATTGCTCGTAATGAAAGTGTTATTTGAACCGTATAAAGAGAACGTTACTCCAGAGTCTATCGGCAATCCATCGCTGGTAAAGGCTTTAACCAATACATCGTTGCAGGATATAAACTCTACAGTTCCGGTTATGGCCACACTGTCGGGTACACGTATTACCTTATCCCTGGTTTCGCCGCACGAGTCTGTGATGCGTATGGTTTGCAAACCGGCTTCTACGTTATTAAAAACTATGGGAGTGGTGGTGATTGTTTGTACAGGGTTGCAGGTTAAGCAGGTAGCAGTTACCCCGCCTATGGCGCCGCTGGGTTCGCTTATGTAAAGCTTGCCGTTAAAAGGGCAGTCGCTATGGCCTTCAAAATCGAGGTAAGTATCAGATATGGTTGCTTTTCTGCCACAGGCATCGGTTACTTCAAACGTGGCAGTAGCATCCATATTTGGATAAGGAAGGTTGGTAAAGTTGCCGTTGTTTTGTGTTACTAAAGGCACTGAGGTGCCGGTGATACTATCAACCCCGTAAAACCGGAAAACAAACGGTGGGGTCCCGCCTGCAACAGCAACTGTAGCAGTGGCCGTATTAAAGTTACTGCATACCAGTGTGATATCCAGCGGGTGGCAATCGGCAGAAGAGATAGCTGTATCACCGCATATATCTATAGTGTATATGGTGGATGGGCAGTTAAGTCCTGCAGGTATCACAAACTGGCCGGTGCTGTTAGTATCGGTATAGTTTCCGTTTTTTACTATATATCTGAAGGGAGGGCTGCCGTAAGTATTGTCGGGCACATAAGCTGTAACAACATCGTTTGTACCGTTAAACTGGCATTGCGCATTTGTAGTTAATGGCCTTTGATTTATAACAACCGGTAGCGAGGTGTAAAAGTTGCCGCAGGAGTCGAGTATGCGGATGTAGTAAGTGCCGTTGCATAACTGAGCAAACACCGGGCTGCTTTGCGGCGCACCAAATGGTCCATTAGGCCCCGATGTAGAAAGGCTATAGGTATAGGGTGGCTTACCGGGTATGGGTGTAACAGTAATGGTATTAGCTACGGTAGTAGTAGTAAGCTGCGGAAACTGGTAATTGCCACCCACTGTAACTGTTTGCTGGGCCGTGCCTCCGTTGCTATCGGTTACTTTTACTGTGTAGGTGCCCGAGTGCAGGCTTAAGAAGTAACCGGCACTATCGGCTGATACAGGGTATGTTACCCCTGGCAAGGTAGGCCCACTGATTATAGAATAAACATAAGGGCCGGTGCCGCCGGTGGCGTTGGCCAGTATGGTGCCGTCGTTATAGCACACAGATGCCTTGGTTGCAGGCGGAGCCAGGTTCAGCGGCTGGGCATACGAGTAAAGTGCCGATAGTATAAATACTACCAGGAGGGGATAGTGTTTCACGTATTGAATATATGAAGTATTAATTTAAATCATGCACAATGCGCATAATTTTTTTTGTCTATAAAAGACGAGATTATTTACTTTCCGGATGCATTGCTTAAATTGCTTTTAAATAATAATAGCTGGTGTTTAAAAGTTTGGCGCTCTTATTAGGGCTATTGTTTTTAAACAGAATAGCTGCGCAACAGCCGACTGACGCTGCATGGTGGGCCAGTATGCCCGAATATGTCCGGTACGAACACCAGTTACGCCTGATAGATTCTGTGCGGCACTTTTGCACGGACGAGCTTAAACTGAATGTGGGCAATAGTTTTTACAATACATGGATAAGCGGTGGCGACAGCATGTTTGTTTACCTGTATGTTTCACTGCCAGATACCATTGCACTGCCGGATATGGTAAAAAGTATGGTATGGTCGTTTGAGCGTGAAGATTCTGCCATAGCAACCAGTAATAAACTAAAAAGCCGTGGCTACAATACTCTTGTCTATAAAACTGCGGGCACATCCGGCGCATACCTTAATCACAAATTACTATCCTATCCTGATGAGGCCATTGCTTTTATTGTGTTTCACGAGGCGGTGCATAAACATGTAGGCCAGATGGTAGAGTACAATTATGTAGAGGCCCTGTGTGATGCGGTGGCTGTAAGGGCATCGGTAAAGTTTGCTGAAAAAACAGGCAGGCTGAATTTGGCAAAGGTGTTTCAGCAAAAAAATGTTATTGAAAAGGCTTATGCATTTTTAAATACTAAACGGGTAGAGTTAGACAAGAAACAGATGGATAAGCAGGAAAAAATATTTAAAACATGCGATGCCAAAATAAAATCGCTGACGAATAATGCGAACCGGTTTTTAAAAGACCGGTTGACTTACCCCGTAAACAATGCCTATTTTATTCGGGTGCAGTCCTATGCTATACACTATTTTGAAATGTATGAGGGACTGGGTGATGGTATTGATATAGCTAAAGCCACTACGGGCTTGCCCGGTGCAGAAAACAGAAAGCAGCAAAAGGAATTAAAGCTAGCACCTGATAATCAAAACCCATCCTACGATTGGGGCCGGTAGGAAAAAAGACTTCCGAAGTTTTCAAAACTTCGGAAGTCTTTGACCAAATGCGAGGGGCTCACACCCTTCGCTGATATGTTGCGGCCTTTCAGGCCTGAGTACAAGTTACCCCGCAATAGCCTTTATACCTGGTAATTCCTTCCCTTCAAAGTATTCTAACATAGCGCCTCCACCGGTAGATACATAGCTTACTTTATCGGCCAGGTTAAACTTATGTACGGCTGCTACGCTATCGCCGCCACCAACTAAACTGAATGCACCGTTAGCGGTAGCTTGTGCCACAGCTTCGGCTATTGACTTAGTGCCGTTCTGAAATTTCTCCATTTCGAACACACCCATCGGGCCGTTCCACAGTATGATTTTAGAAGCAAGTATTACTTCGCTGAAATCTTTAATAGCCTTAGTAGCAATATCCAATCCCATCCAACCATCAGGTATCTCGTTGCTGTTAGCTGTAGATGTGTTGGCGTTGGCATCAAACTTATCTGCCAGTATGCTATCAACCGGCAATAGCAGGTTTACGCCTTTTGCTTTTGCCTTGGCTATCAACTCAAGCGCCAGGTCCAGTTTATCATCCTCGCAAAGCGAGCTGCCAATGGTGCCGCCCTGTGCTTTAAAGAAGGTGTAGGCCATACCACCACCTATAATAATGTTGTTGGCCTTGTCCAGCAGGTTCTCTATAATCAAAATCTTGTCGCTAACCTTAGCGCCGCCCAGTATGGCAGTAAATGGCTTGTCGCCGCTCTCTAATACCTTTTTAGCGCTGGCTACTTCGTTCGCCATCAGGTAGCCAAACATTTTATTCTCAGGTGTGTAGTAGTTAGCTACTATAGTAGTGCTGGCATGTGCACGGTGTGCGGTTCCAAAAGCATCGTTTACATATACATCGCCGTGCTTAGATAATTTCTCTGCAAATGCGGCATCGCCTTTTTCTTCTTCTTTATAAAAACGAAGGTTCTCCAGCAACAATACCTCGCCCGGTTTTAATGCCGCCGATGCTGCAAAAGCTTCATCGCTTACGCAGTCGCCTACAAATTTTACCTCAACACCCAGCAGTTCGCTTGTTCTTGCCACAGCATGTTTAAGGGTATGCTTGGCATAGTCAACTGTGCCATCTTCTTTCAGTTTCTTCAGCGGACGGCCCAGGTGGCTCATCAGCACCACGCTGCCGCCATCTTTCAATATCTTTTGTATGGTGGGCACCGCACCTTTAATGCGGCTATCGTCGGTTATGTTGAATTGCTTATCTAAAGGGATATTAAAATCTACGCGGATTAGGGCGCGCTTGGCTGCAAAGTTTAGGTTGTCTACGGTTTTCATGAATCTCGTTACAAGTTTGTTTTTAGCTAATAACCCCTAAAGGGTTTTAAACCCTTTAGGGGTTTACGATGCATAAATCGAATGCAATCACTTTAAGGTGCCGCGAAAATAATTTTCCCTCTTAAAACCACCCATTTTTTTATATTTACTAATCAGTTTGCTAAAGAATGTAGTGCATGTATGTAAATCAAAATAACCTTAACCGCCCGAACGAAAAACCGCTGGTGATGTTTGTGGATATGAACTCGTTTTTTCCGAGTTGCGAGCAGCAGGTTAATTACTGGTTGCGTGGGCGGCCGGTTGGTGTTTGTGTTTACACGGGTAAGTTTGGTTCGGTAATAGCGCTTAGCAAAGAAGCGAAAAAGAAGGGCATTAAACCTGCACGGCTGGATGAGATAATGAAGTATCACCCGGAATTTGTGCCGCTGGAAACCAACCCCAACCGCTACCGCGAGTTTCATGTAAAAATTATGAATGTGCTCCGCAGCTTTTGCGATGATGTGGTGCCCAAAAGTGTAGATGAAGCGGTGCTGAATTTTGCCAGCTACCAGCTGGTGCATAAAGACCTGGAGCAGGTGGCGCGTGATATTAAGAAGAAGATAAAAGAAGACGTAGGCGATTTTCTTACCTGTAGCATTGGTATTGCGCCCAATGGTTTTTTGGCCAAGCTGGCCTCTAACATTCAAAAGCCGGATGGGCTTACGGTGATTACGCCTGATAGTATTGATGGTGTGCTGGATAAACTAAAGCTGACCGACCTGCCGGGCATTGGCAAGCAAATGGCACTGCGGCTTATTACCGGTGGTATTTCATCGCCCTTACAACTGCGCCACACGCGGCCCGAGGTATTGCGCAAAGCCTGCAAAAGCGTAATAGGAGAATACTGGCACTATCGGTTAAATTTTTTAGAGGTCGACATAGCTACCGACGATTACAAAAGCATGCAGGCCATGCGGCAGATAAGTAAGGAACAGCGCCAATCGGTAGATACGCTACATGATATACTGCGGGCGCTATGTGTGCAACTGGAGAAACGCCTGATGAAACATGAATTAAAAGCGCACTACCTGGCATTCTCTTGCGCTTACGAGACCGGTGGAGTATATGAGGACTACATCCGCACCGACCTGACCATACAGGGTGCTATAGAGATGCAGGATATTATTCTTAAACGCATAAAAGATAAGGAACAGGCTACAGGCTGCCCTAAAATAATTAATCACGACGTTATCCGTATGACGGTATCTGTAACCGATTTTGCCAATAGCGAAGATGTGCAGTTTATGCTGTTTGGCGATACGCTGCGCAAAGACAAACTGCGCCAGACTGTTTACAGCATTAAAGACCAGTTTGGTTTTGAAAAAATACAACTGGCCGGCGAACTTACCGGCACGCCGGTATTTAAAGATGTAATTGGCTTTGGCTCTATCAAAGATTTAGTAAGCCAGCAAAAGAAACTGCGCGAACCTAAAGCCGATGAAAACGTAAAGCCTGAAACTATTATAGTGCCCGATATGGATTTTATGAATTACAAGGATGATGATTGATTTTGATAACTAGCTCAAAAGCCTTCAACTACAATTTTAATACTTTCAGTACCAGCCTCTGCTGGTTTTCGCCTATGATATGAGCATAATACATTCCACGGCTAAAATTGCTGATGTTTACTGAACTGTCGGTAGTATTTAACAAGAGCTTCCCATCAACTGAATAAAGTTCTATATACTCTAAACTAAAATCTTCCGCTGCCTCTACAGTAAAGCAATCTATGACAGGATTGGGATATAGCGTTATGCCGTAGTTGTCCGGTTGCATATCAATTATTTTCAGCGCTACTGATTCAGAGTCGCCAAGCCCAATCCAATAAGTATAAATGGTATCGTTGCCTTGTATGTAATACCATTGGTTGGGGTAGATAGGATGGTAATTCCAGATGGCAAATACCTCACGGAAACCCTGTCCACCCCACCAGTTGGCAGGGTTCATATTAGTAAGCGAACTGCCATTGCGACAACTATCCTGAAACTCCGGCCTGGTCCAATACACATACACCGGCCAATATTTCGATTTTATATTCAGTTCAATTATTGAGGGTGCGTTAGTTCCGCACCTGTCCGGTGCTATCTGCTTTTTTGTTTGGTAAGGTGTTTGGCCAAAGTATGCCGGAGAATTTTGAAGGCCCCAGATATTAGATATACGGACGTCCAGTACGGTATCGTAAGAATCTCCCAGAATATTTGTTTCACCGAATGATGTATCCAATGTATCGCTGGCGGCAGGGTCGTAGCCTATTATGATTGTATCCCTGCCTGCTACATTGAAAGGATAGCTGATAAAATTATTAAAGGTAATGGGCGTAGAAAACTGTTGAGCCTGCGTAAGGCAAAAAATAAAGCAAACTACAATAGTGGGGGCTATTCGCATGTTGTAAAAGGGGTTTGCAGCATAAAACGCCACCAACCGGCTTTAATTGCCTTTCATTCTCCCACTCCATCCCACCGCACTACTTTTTGGTCCACAAACTCCCACCATCTTACACTTTTTAGCTGTTTCCAGGCAATTCAGCCCTGTTTCTATCCTGTTAATACCTGCCTGAAACCTGTGGATAACGCAATGTTTTGTCCACAATATGCGTTTGTAATGTAAATGTTACCACTTTTTACCACTGCTGAAATGTAGCAAAATCAAGGATTTGGAGCCGTATAAGGTTTGTTTATAACTTAAATTGACTATTTTAGTGGTAGAAAGTGTTTTTTTGTGGGAATAAGTTTTTATTTGCAATAGAATTTAGAAAGAAAACCACATGAATTTCCTCGGACAATTTGAATGCACAATGGACGACAAGGGGCGCGTAAAGCTTCCTGCCGTATTGCGCAAGCAATTTCCTGCAGGCGACGGAAGTAAATTCATGCTGGCAAAGGATATTGAGGATTGCCTGGTTATATACCCTATGAAAACCTGGGCAAAAACCGAAGCTACTTTACAGAAGCTTCATCCCTTTAATACCAATCACCAAAAATTCATCAACGCCGTTACTACAGGTTTAACCGAAGTGGATATAGATAGCGCAGACCGTTTTTTGGTAAACACTACGCTTAAAAAATACTTAGGAACCAGTAAGGACATAGTGCTGAAGGGAAAGTTTGACCGCATACAGGTATGGGATGCGGTTAAGTATGAGGCTTACACCAACGGCAACGTGGCTAACATGCAGCAACTGGCAGATGAAGCAGCTAAATATTTAGAAGAGAAGGATGGTTTAAACATAGGATAACAGGTAAACGATGAAGGAGAACAAATCCGATAATCAGCAACCTGAATCTGAAGGGAAATACCACACAAGCGTTCTTTTACATGAGAGTATAGATGGATTGAACATTCAACCCGGGGGCATTTATGTAGATGCCACCTTTGGCGGCGGCGGACATTCGAAAGAAATTTTGAATAAGCTGGATGCAGATGCCAGGTTGATAGGCTTTGACCAGGATGAGGATGCAGCACGCAATGCACCGGACGATGACCGGTTCACCTTAGTTCAGGCCAACTTCCGCGAGCTGAAAAGGTTTCTGCGCCTGCATGGCGCTTTGCCTGTAGATGGCATACTGGCCGACCTGGGAGTAAGCAGCTGGCAGTTCGATACTGCAGAGCGCGGCTTTAGCTACCGGTTTGATGGTCCGCTGGATATGCGCATGAACAAGCAGGGTGAAAAAACCGCTGCCGAAGTGCTGAACACTTACAGCACAGAAGCTTTGCAAAAAATGTTTGGCGAATACGGCGAGGTGCGCAATAGCAAAACACTGGCAAATGCCATAGTGCAGATAAGGGAGCAGAAAGAGTTTGAAACCATTGCCGACCTGCTGACTATATGTGAGGCTAACCGGATAGGCGAAAAACATAAATACCTGGCCCAGGTTTTCCAGGCTATACGCATAGAAGTAAACGATGAGCTGGGGGCACTGAAAAGCCTGCTGGAACAAAGCTACGAAGTGCTGGCAAGCGGAGGGAGATTATCAGTAATAACATTTCACTCGCTGGAAGACCGACTGGTGAAAAACTATATGAAGCATGGGAGCTTTGAAGATGAACCGGAGAAGGATTTTTTCGGCAACATAAAAAGGAAGTTTAAACTGATAACGAAGAAACCGGTGGAAGCAACGGATAAAGAACAAAAAGAAAACAGCCGGTCAAGGTCGGCAAAACTGAGAGTAGCAGAGAAGATATAAAACAGAA
>DATGWP010000196.1:0-6280 GCA_035299425.1 Chitinophagales bacterium
CCCTCCGCAAAGAGAACGTAAACGTCCTTCCAAGTGTAAAGAATATTATTTGTGTAGCATCGGGCAAAGGCGGTGTAGGCAAGTCTACGGTGGCTGTAAATCTCGCTTTAAGCCTGGCCCGTCAGGGTGCCAAAGTAGGCCTTATAGATGCCGATATACATGGCCCATCGGTGCCGCTTATGTTGGGTGTAAAGGGCAAAAAGCCCGAGGTGCGCCTGATAAAAGATAAACATTACATGGTGCCTCTCGAGGCTGAGGGAATCAAGATATTATCTATTGGCTTGCTGGTAGATGAGCGCCAGGCCATTGTATGGCGCGGTCCTATGGTTACTTCTGCATTGCGTCAGTTTGTTACCGATTGCATTTGGGGCAAATTGGATTATATGGTGGTAGACATGCCTCCCGGCACCGGCGATGTGCATATTACCGTAGCGCAAACTCTCAACGTAACGGGTGCTGTAATAGTAACCACCCCGCAGGAGGTGGCCGTAGCCGACGCCCGCAAAGCCCTGGCAATGTTCAGGTTAGATACTATCAACGTGCCTGTGTTGGGTGTGGTAGAAAACATGGCATACTTTACACCAGAGGAGCTACCAAACAACAAGTATTACATCTTTGGCAAAGAAGGCGGCAAGCGCCTGGCCGATGAATACGAAGTGCCGTTTTTGGGCCAAATTCCATTGGTACAAGGCATCCGCGAGGGCGGCGACAATGGCAAACCCGTGAGCATTTATGGCCGCGATAACCAGCTGGTGACCGATGCCTTTGATGACCTGGCTACCAACGTTGCCCGCCAGATTGCCATAAAGAATGCTAACTTAGCCCCTGAAGAAACCGAACCAGCTTTATCATGACAGCCGAAACAACCGATATACTAGAGCGTGTAGAGAGATCTCTCGACACCATGCGCCCGTATCTTAACGATGATGGAGGCAATGTAGAGGTAGTAGATATTACCGATGAGATGATTGTACGTGTAAAGCTGATAGGTGCTTGCAGCACCTGCCCTCAAAGTTTCATGACCATGAAAGCCGGTATAGAAGAAGCCGTTAAGCGCGCTGTGCCCGAGGTTAAGGGTGTTATGGCCATCAACCTTACCAAGCATCCTGAAATGTAGTAAGATGACTCAGGTCTTCATTTTCAATGGCACCAATGCTCAGTTCCCTAGTGCCGTTTTTTCAGATTACGTCCTCGCCGAACAATGGATAAAAAAACATGCTTTAACCGGTTTACTTACAGCATATCCTTTAAATACCGCTGTATATGACTGGGCTTTAGATAGTGGATATTTTCAAGTGAAGGAAAAATACCAGGCTGAACCATCATTTATTGCAAAATTTTCTTCTGCATATTTAGAGCATTGGCACTTTGAAAATGGTATGGTAGAGAATAGTTAATACTCTATTTTTCTTGATTGACCATATACTCCCTCGCCTTCCCTGCCATGTACAGCATCTCGGTAGCTATCTGCTTGTTTAGTGCCGCGTATTGCAATTTCTCCTGGGGTGTATTATCAAACTTCGCCGGGCTTTGATACGGCAGGTTTATATGCCCGGTAGTAGCTGCAATCTCCGATTGTTCAGGCGCGTAGCAAATGTTTACTACCGCTCCTTTAGCAGTATCAATAGTCCCCAAATCATTTTTGCTTAGCAGCACATTGGCGGGGTACTCTTCGTTTACCGAAACCAAGTACCCACTCGATTGCTCGCCGTTCATCCCTTTACAATAAAACCCCGACTCCATCAGTACCACTAATGTTTCGGGATAAATATTCGTTACTGTATCGCCCATCGAAAACGATAGCTTGTCGTACAGCCCATAATAATAGAACGCCGCCTGCGCCCATACCTGTAGCATTACCGTGCGCCGGCTATTGGTTTTGCAGGTAAACAATACATACCTCTTTGGCGCAAGCTGTTTGGCAATAGCTTCTAATGCCTGTTTTCTTTCTGGCGTAATAGAAGAAACCTCAGCCAACCTGTTTTTGCAAAACCTATCCAGTTCCGCATTAAACCGGCGTTCTTGCGCGCTGGCGCTTATTGCAAGTAACCCAGTTACCAATAACAAAAGAAATATTCTCATGTGTGGTAAAGCTAAGGAATAAAAGGAAAATTGCTTAACCGGCCAAGGGATACAAGGTAGGCGGCTGTTGTGTCCTCCACTGGCGGCGGTGTCCAGCTTCAGCTGGACGGAGGTGGATGTTTTGTATGGCTCGTTACTTCGCCAACTCCACTTCCCTCTCCTCAACTGGGGCTTCAACCACACTTCCCCTGGCCTTTACTGCCTCAAACTGCTCGTGGTATTTAGCATGGTTGGTGCCCATCCACCGGTCCCAAAAGTTGAAGTAGAGGCCGTAGTTGCAAACCACATGCTTATGGTGCATGTTATGGTGGGTAGATGTATTGCTGAACTTAGTAAACGTACCGGTAGTAAATCCCTTAGGGAATATCTCGAACCCTAAATGCCCCAGCACATTCATGCCGGTTTGGTATAGCACCCAGGCAAGAACCGCAAAAGGGTGCAGCGGTATCAAAAACATCATGATAGGTACTATACCTACTTCAACCAATGCCTCTAATGGATGAAATGAAAAAGCCGCCCAGGGTGTTGGGTTGGTAGATAAGTGATGCACCTTATGCACATACGGGTAAATGGGTTTCCAATGCATAAACCGGTGCGTAAAATAAAAGTAAGTATCGTGCAAAAGTATAAAGGCAATTACCGAGAAGATAAAGTAAGCCACGCTATGATCGCTGAAGTTGAGGTACATTTTCGTGTATCCGTTTTTGCGCAGTATAAAAAGCGTGGTGCCTACGGCTGCAAACACAGCAATAGATAAAAACGAATAACCCATCTCGCGAAGTATGTGTTCTTTGTCGGGGTACTTTTGCTGAATCTTCAAGGCAAAAAAATGGCGCTTCTTCCAAACATAAAAAATGAGGAACAACACACCGGCAAAAGCAACATACCGCAGCGATAACACTGTTACCGTACGCATATATTTAATCAGAAGTTCCTGCCAATTCATTTTTTATATTTTCTGTCAACTGACAACAGTCAACCGGCAACCGAAAACTACCACACTTCTATATCCTTGCTCTTACCGTTATAAGTTACTGTTACAGTCTTATCACAAGCTTCGTTGTTAAATGTATCGTAATTGATGTTTAATACTTTGCCATTGCCATTGGTTAACGATAGCTCGCCTTTTACAAATGTAGAGAGGCAACCCCAGCTTATTTTCTTTTTAAGAGGGTGCAGCGTAGTTACTACAAACGACTCGCCATTAACATTAGTACCCGATGCACTTCCGCTCACCTCATAAACATCATCATACCAACCCGGGCCGGCATCGTAGGTGCGGATAATGCTGCGGTCGCTATCCCAGCTAATGGTTCCATTATCTCGCTGCAGGGTAGCATTGGTAACAATTACACGGTAGCTGGTAGCGTTGTCGCGCTGTATGGTCTTATTGCCCGATAGCTTATACATCTTAGTTCCATTGCCCACATAGTAATCATCAGCTGTAGATATAGTTACATTAAGAGTTACCGGAAAAACGTTCCACCGGTTATTCATACCCACATGTATTTTACCTGCACGGTAGCGGCCATCGCCGCAGGCTATGCCTTTGTAATTGGCTCCATGGTCCAGCGGGCCATAATCTATAGTAAATTCTATACCATCACCATCGGTAAAAGTAGTATCGGCAAAGGTTACCACTGCACCGCTGGGCAGTATCATGTCATCCGTTTTACCGGTGCGCTGGTCGGTGCTGGCATAGTCTGCCACCACTTCATATATCTGGGCATACTCCGTTTCTATGGCCGCGTTGTCTTGTGCGCTTTGTATATTCTCTGCCAGTTCTTTTTTGCAAGAGGTAAGGGCCAGTATTGCAATAGCCACCAGCGACAAAAATCTAAACTTATTCATAGCAATTGGTTTGGGGTAGTTCATAAAATGCACCGCGAATTTACAAAAACGGTTTTATCTAAGTTAATCAAAAAACAGGCGCCCGTCAAGTGTTAATTATGCGCTATTGCTAATGCCGTATTAAGGCCTGAAAGGTCGTTGCAACTTAGCGTGGGGGGCAACCCCACGCACCTTAGCAATAAAAGCAAAAAAGCCCCGGAATCTTTCGACCCGGGGCTTTTGTATTTACTTCCGACTTCTCACATCGGTCTTCCGACTCTTAGAAGTTCTTGATTATCTCATCGGCAAACTGGCTGCACTTAATTTCTGTTGCACCATCCATCAGGCGGGCAAAATCATAAGTTACACGCTTGTTGTTTATTGCTCCTTCAAGGCCTTTGTGAATCAACTCAGCTGCTTTTGTCCAGCCAAGGTATTCAAACATCATAGCTCCTGAAAGGATTACCGAACCCGGGTTTACTTTATCCAGGCCTGCGTATTTAGGTGCAGTACCGTGGGTAGCTTCAAATATAGCGTGGCCGGTTACATAGTTAATGTTAGCGCCCGGTGCTATACCTATACCACCTACCTGCGCTGCCAATGCATCGCTCAGGTAATCGCCGTTCAGGTTCAATGTAGCTATTACATCAAAATCTTCAGGACGGGTAAGTACTTGCTGCAGGGTAATATCGGCAATAGAGTCTTTCACTATCACTTTGCCTGCTGCTTGTGCTGCTTTCATTTCTTCGTTAGCAGCTGCTTCACCTTTCTCTTTTTTTGTCTTTTCCCAGGTATTCCAGGTATAAGTAGAGTCGGCAAATTCAGTTTCGGCCACAGCATAACCCCAATCGCGGAAAGCGCCTTCGGTAAACTTCATAATGTTACCCTTGTGCACCAGTGTAACCGACTTTTGTTTGTTTTCTACAGCATATAATATTGCCGCGCGAACTAAACGCTGAGATCCGATTTTAGATACTGGCTTGATACCAATACCCACACACGTTTCAGGGTCAGTATCTTTCAGGCGGGCAGCTTTTAAATATTCCTTGCCTTTCTTCTTATCGCTAAAACGTATTTTACCAAAATCTTTCTCAAATTTTCTCTTCAAAAATTTCAGAATCTCGTTTGCCGCTTCGCTACCGCCGGCATAGTCTATACCAGCATAAATATCCTCTGTGTTCTCACGGAAAATAACCATGCTCACCTTCTCAGGCGCCTTAACCGGCGATGGAGTGCCGGCATAGTAACGTACCGGGCGCAGACATACATATAAATCAAGTATCTGGCGCAGTGCAACGTTAAGCGAGCGGATACCGCCACCTACAGGTGTGGTAAGCGGCCCTTTTATACCTACCAGGTATTCGCGGAAAGCATCAAGCGTTTCGTCGGGCAACCAGCTGCCGGTTTTGTTAAAGCTTTTCTCGCCAGCCATTACTTCCTTCCATTCAATTTTCTTTTTGCCTTTGTAGGCGGTTTCTACTGCTGCATCTAATACGCGCACAGATGCACGCCAAATATCTGCTCCTGTTCCGTCACCTTCTATAAAGGGGATGATAGGTTGGTCCGGAACTTTTAGTTTTCCTCTGCTAATGGTTATTTTTTCTGCCATAATGTTTTGTTTTGATTTTTTAAGCACAACAAACCAAACCGTTTTTTTCTAAATGGCAAACTTTATATCAAAAAATGGGCAAAATCGCTCTAAAACGAGCGATTGCTGGTAGCTAAGTGTTAAATTTTTAGCACCTACCAACAGCTCAAAACCCTGTAAAATATTAGCCAATCAGCCTTTTTTAGTTGGCTTTTTTTAGTTTTTTGCTCTGTTACAAGGCTAATGTATAAGTGGTATAGCACGTTTGCCCGTTATAAAACAATGCTATATTTAACTGTACTAAAACCCTCCCTGATTTATGCAAAAAACATCCCTGTTACTGGTTATTGCCTTATGCAGTCTCTGTTCTACTGTTAATGCACAATACGGCTGCAACTGTAAAAAAACCAAAGTGCTTCAGGAATTTAATAAAGTCAAAAAGCTGATTGTACAACTATCTGGCGATGCCGCTTACGATACCGCCCTGGTGCGGGCTGTAGAGGCCGGCTGGAAATTAAGCCCCTATGAGTTTGCCGATGAGGAAAAAGTGAAAGATAAACTCATGAGCCCAAATTTCGCTTTTTTAATGTCCAGGTGTATTTACCAGATAACCACAGTAGATGGTCGTCCGGTTGTAAAAAGGCCCAATAATCAGCTCATGGTGGTGTGCGGGGGCAAGTCTACGTTTGATGACGAGAATACCGTGGCCTTTAGTACGTTCGACAGGCAGATACCTTTTACAAAAGATTTTAGATATGAAGAAGATTTGCGGAAAATGAT
>DATGWP010000197.1:0-3053 GCA_035299425.1 Chitinophagales bacterium
CCTTCTTCTGCCGGAGTAAGCGGTGCAGCCATTTCTTCAATACCACCATTGGTATAATAATCAGCAATCAGGTTAGCGTTGTGCGTCGTGCCGGTATCCTTGGCTCCCCACACAATCCATTGGCGCACGGTTTCAATTTGCGCTTTGCTAAGCGTATCGCTGTTATCTGGCATCGTATTTCCCATTCCGGCTGCAAGCGAGTTCTTGGGATCTAAACCGTGGCTAACCTTTTTCATCAATAAGCTTAAATAAGGGTTGCCCGGCGATACAAGTTTTAAACCTGCTGCGCTTGCAGTGGTATTTACGGGAGCTACATTTACCAGCCGGTTATAAACTTCGGATGATGTGCCGGTAAAGTTAAGTCCGCTTACATGCGCACTGCCGTGGCAGTAACCGGTGCACTTGGTTTGCAAAATTGTATACACCTGGTCGTAGGTGCTCTGTGCTGTTACATGCATAATACATAAATGCAATACAACTACTAGGGGTAGAATTCTTTTTTTCATTTGTGGTGGTGGTTTGTGATAAAAGTGGGACGACAATTACGTGCAGTAACTGCTGCAAGATTAGAGAAAACGCTACGTTATTAGGCGAAATTCCTGAAATAAATTTTTACCAAAGAGTTACAATTAAGCATAATTTTCGCTTCACTCTGTTTGCGAAATACTCGCTGGCAATACTGCGAAATTTACGTTGCTAATGTGTTTGCAAATAGCAATTTATCGGTGCTTGTTTCTTCAGAAAAGAATCGCGTAAAAAATAAATCCGTCTTTCTTTAAAATAACTGGTTTGGGTGTTCGTCATAATATTACACATTATACCCATAAACCTAAAATGATCCCCCCGTAAGTCCGCTGAACACATAAATCAGCAACCGTTTGGTTATGCAAACAAATTTCAATTACAATTTACTGTAGTGTATAGTTTCTAACTACTTAATTGACTTAAGGGCATTGCCATGCTGGGCATCGCCGCAAAGTTCTATATCCGTACACCACCACATTTTATAACTAATTAAACTAATTTAATATGGACGCAAGTTCACTACTATACTTTATTATACCTATTGTATTACTCATTTTATCTGCCATTTTTTACCGCGCTGTTTTCAGGCTGTTCGGTATCGTTATTATTCCTGAAGACAAAATCGGTCTGGTAACCAAAAAGTTCGTGCTGATGGGCGAGCACAAGCAATTGCCCGAGGGCCGTATTATTGCTACCCGGGGCGAAGCGGGTTTTCAGGCGCAGACTTTGGCTGCCGGTATCTATTTCTGGTACTGGGTGTGGCAATACGAAATTACCCTGCAACCCTATATCGTAATACCCAATGGTAAAATCGGTTTGCTATTGGCCCGCGACGGTAAAGAACTGGAAACAGGCCGTGTGCTTGCCCGCAAGGTAGATTGCGACTCTTTTCAAAACGCTGAATTGTTTATGAACAACGGCGGACGTAAAGGCCGCCAGACCGCTGTGCTTACTGCCGGTACCTATCGTATCAATACCTTCCTGTTCGAGGTTATTATCAGTGAGATGACCGCCATACATGAGAACATGGTGGGTATTCTTACCACGCTTGATGGGCAGAGTATAGACCCGGGCCAGATTGCTGGTAAACCCGTAGAGGGCCATACCAACTTCCAGGATGTAGATGCTTTCCTAGAGGCCGGTGGTAACAAAGGTTTGCAGCAGCAGGTAATACTGGCCGGTAGCTACAACCTTAACCCCTGGTTTGTAAAGGTAGAAGAGGTGAAAATGACCGAGATACCCATTGGCCACGTAGGTGTTATCATCAGCTATGTGGGTGAGGATGGCAAAGACCTTAGCGGTGCCGAGTTTAAACACGGCAACATTGTAGAGAAAGGCACAAAAGGTGTTTGGGCCGAGCCTATGGGTCCCGGCAAATACCCGCTCAACCCCTTCGTTATGCGGTCAGAGGTAGTACCTACCACCAACCTGGTGCTTAACTGGGCCAGCGCCCGCAGCGAGAGCCACCAGTTGGATAAGAATCTCTCTACCATTACCGTGCGTAGTAAAGACGGTTTCCCTTTCAACCTCGATGTGTCGCAGATTATTCACATACCTGCCACCGAGGCGCCAAAGGTAATCGCCCGGTTCGGTAACATGAACAACCTGGTTAGCCAGGTGCTGGAGCCTACCATTGGTAACTACTTCCGCAACAGTGCGCAGGATAGTGATGTAATTTCGTTCCTCGGTTCGCGTAAGCAAAGGCAGGAAGCTGCCCGCGAGCATATTGGTACCGTGCTGGAACAATACAACGTGCATGGGGTAGATACCCTGATAGGCGACATTGTACCACCCGAAAGCCTGATGAAAACCCTTACCGACCGTAAGATAGCCGAAGAGCAAAAGGTGACCTACGAAACCCAGAAGAAGGCGCAGGAAACACGCCAGGCGCTGGAGAAAGAAACCGCTATTGCCGAGATACAGAAGGATATTGTAAAGGCCGACCAGGGTGTGCAGATTGCCAAGCGCATAGCAGATGCTACCGTAGAGAAAGCTACCGGTGATGCCAACTCGGTTCGTCTGCAATCGAACGCCGAGAGCGACCGTATCAAGATTCTGGCTAGTGCCGAAGCTGAAAAGACCAAGCTGATAGCAAGTGCCGATAGCGAAAAGGTAAAGCTGATGGCCAACGCCGAAGCTGAGAAGATTGCCAAGACCGGTAATGCCGAAGCCGAGAAAATCCTGGCCATCGGTAAATCGAACGCCGAGGCTTACAAACTATCGGTAACGGCCATGGGTGGCGATAACTTTACCAAGCTAAAGGTTACAGAGGCCATAGGTACCAGCAAGATTAAAATAATACCTGACGTGCTGATAAACGGCGGCGATGGCGCTAACGGCCCTATAAGCGGTTTGCTAGGTATGGAACTGCTAAAGGAGATAATGAAGAAGCAGGACGGAGAGAATAAAAACTAAACACCCCTCTGTCCCCTAAAAGGGGATGTAATACAAAAAGGCGACTGCCGGGCTGTGATGGTCCGGCAGTTTTTGTTTTGAGATTTAATCGTTGTAACAACTGGAGCAATCAT